>DBHI01000001.1:0-430 GCA_002296125.1 Anaerolineales bacterium UBA832
ATCACCATTTCTAAAATTGTTCATTTGATGATATTTATCTTCTGATTTCATTCGTCCATGTAATAGTCCAACATTATGTGTGGGAAAGATATTATTTTGTAGGTTTTCATGTTCTTTAACAGCTGCCTTCACTTGTAAGCTATCAGATTCTTCAATAAGTGGATATATAAAAAATGCTTGTCTTCCTTGGTTGATCTGTTCATTGACGAATTGGTACATTTTGTCACGTTGTATTGGTGACACTACTTTTGTTTCAACCGTTTGTCTTCCGGGAGGCAATTCATCTATTATGCTTAAATCTAGATCACCGTAAAGAGTCATGGCTAATGATCTAGGTATAGGAGTAGCAGTCATTACCATAAGGTGAGGTTCTTTACCTTTTTTTCGTAGGATATCTCTTTGCTCTACACCGAATCTGTGTTGTTCATCA
>DBHI01000001.1:741-4245 GCA_002296125.1 Anaerolineales bacterium UBA832
ATCTGTGTTGTTCATCAATTATTGTGAGCGCAAGATTTGAAAATTCTACTGTGTCCTGTATGAGGCTATGTGTTCCAATGACAATTTTTATGGAACCATCCTTAAGTCCTTTTGATATTTCGGCTCGGTCCGATTCTGTGGTGCTACCAAGCAGTAGCCTAATGCTTGATGCATGGTTGTTTTTATCAGTTGACATAGGAAACAGCTTGAAAAGATCTGTGATAGTTTTGTAATGTTGTTCAGCGAGTATGCTAGTTGGCGCCATTAAGGCAGCTTGAGAATTGTTATTAGCAGTTACAGCTAATGCAATAGCCGCAACAATGGTTTTTCCAGAACCAACATCTCCTTGTACTAGTCTAGACATTGGTGTAGTTTTTGCAATGTCAGAGATTATTTCTTGTATTACTCTGGTTTGGGCATTGGTAAGGGAAAATGGGATGCAAGAAATTAAGGATTCTATCCATGATGGATTAGACTGTAATTTTTGACCCATTTTATTTTGTTGAGTTGCCTTTTTAAATTTCATTCGGACATGTAAGAGGAATAATTCATAAAAAGCTAGTCTATTTTGTGATTCCTGTAGTTGTTTTTGTGAATCAGGAAAATGGACTTGATTTAAAGATTCACTCAAATTAATCAAATTAAGGCGTTTACAAATGCTTTTTGGAAGTGGGTCTTCTATAAATGGAGTTGTTTTGCTAACAATTGTATGTATCCATCGTCGCATAGATTTAGCAGTAATACCTTTGGTTAGGTGGTATACAGGTACTATACGACCAGTATGTATTGATTCTTTGTCAAATAATTCCCATTCAGGGTTTGAAATAGTTTTTTTTCCTAAATATACATCGACACGTCCGGATATTTGAATTTCTTTGCCGGGATATAGTTGTTTTTGTAACCATGGTTGGTTAAACCATGTACATATTATAGTACCTGTTGAATCTGCTATTTTGATTTCTATAATACTAAGTTTACCGCCACGTGTTTTGCGTTGATTTACTTGTTGAATAGTTGCTACAATTGTAACTACATCTTGGTATTTGATCTGGTTAATTGGCTTAAGAGTAGAGTAATCTATGTAACGATGCGGGAAATGATAAATTGCATCTTTTACAGTACTCATACCCATTTTTTTGAGTTTTGCTGCGTTTTTAGGTCCTATGCCGGGTATTTCAGTGAGATAAGTGTCTAAATCCCATAGTTGTTTGTTTTGTGAATTTTTAGTATTGTTAATTACTTGAGAAGAGTTTTCGATCTTGGTAACATCATTTATTGTTTCATATTGTTTTGATAAAATATTTAGAAGTTCTTCATGTATATTTTTTCTATCGGATTTTGTTGCACCTGAATATTCTTTAAGTTTGCTGGTAACTAATTGTGTAATCTGTTTTTCTAATCCATAATTCTGAGCTTTTTCCTTCCAATGTGCTGTTATTTTGTGAATACCACCTATAACAGTCTGGTTGTCAAATCCACGAGTAGCTTCAGTTTTTAACACTTTGATAAGCACATCATTTGCATCATTCATTCTTCTATATATTCTGTGTTGTCATCTTCACATAGTATTATTCCTAATCCATCTGGACCAATTAGAGATGCTAAGACAGGTCCAAAGATTGCATTAGTAATTGACGCTTTTGGATATAAGTCTCCTAGCCTAGTTCTTAATTTTCTGGCAGCACCAGCTACTCTAGCTCTACCACGTAATACAGTTAGTTGCTCTATCTGTGGAAATTCTGTAGCAAATTCCATTAATCTTTCTAATGCTTGTGTCCTTGTTTTGACTTTTTCAAATGGTATAAAACCACCTGATTCTAGTGCAAAGATAGGTTTAACACCTAACATTTCGGCAAGAGTTGATTGGGCAGGACCTACCCAACCACCATATTGAAGATACTGCATTGAATCCAAATAAAAGACACCGTATACTTTAGCAAGTTTTTTTCTTACTACACGTCCTGATTCTTCTATTGAAGCACCTTGAATAATTGCATTTGAAGCTGCTTCAACGAGCATTCCTAAACCTATTGAGGTAGTCATGGTATCTATGACATTTATTCTTATTTTTCCCATAACTGATTCTGATGCAAGAGTAGCATTTTTCCATGATGTAGATAGGTTTTGGGAGGAACACAAACATAATATATCTAAGTCGCATTTTTCAATTGCTCTAAAATATGTGGTAAATTCTTCAGTTGAAGGAGCAGGTAAATTAGGTTCTTGATCATTCTTATAAATGTAGTCAAGGTATTGCTCTGGAGAGATTGTGCCAAGTCCATTTTGCATGTTACGTGATCCCATGTTGATCTGATGTGGGACAATGCTAATATGTTCTCTTCTGGCTATCTCAGGGTCTGAGAAATGAACACTTCCTTCTGTAACTATTCTTATTTTTTTCATTATATATTTTATTCGACAGAAATTATGTAATGATACAATGGTTGACCACCAGGATATATTTCAATTTCTAATTCGGGTAATTGTGATTCTATTGTGTTTTTCATGTATTCACCTTTTTCTTGGCTTATGTTATTACCATAATAAATAGTGATCAGTTCGCTATCATCATCTACCATTTTTTCGATTAATGTTTGCGTACAAGTAGAGATACTATCTGATACACACATTAATTCATTGTCACAAAGACCAATTATCTCACCTTTACTAATTTTGTGGTTGTTCCAAGTGGTACTATGAGTAGCATTAGTTACTTCACCAGTTTTTATGTCTTTGTAGTTTTTTTGCATGGATTGGTATACACTTTTAAAGTCTGCATCAGGGTCGAATGCAAGCATTGTGGCAATTCCTTGTGGCATGCTTCGAGTAGGTATGACAAAAACATTTTTGTTACTAACTTGAGCTGCTTGTTCAGCTGCTAATATTATGTTGGGGTTATTTGGTAGAATAATGATATTGTCATTAGGAAGTGAATCAAATGCTTCTAAAATTTCAGCTGTACTAGCATTCATTGTCTGTCCACCTCGAATATTTACTACTGAGTCATTGCTAGAAAAAATTTTGGCGAAACCAGGCCCAGATGATACGGATACCACAACTATTTGATCAGGATTGATGAGAGTATTGTCACGAGATTCTCCAGGTAGGAATGGGCTAATTTGATGTAGCAGGTTTTCCATATGGACATTAACTATTGTGCCTATTTCTTCAGCCAAAATAATTGGTTCAAATCGGTTTTTAGTCGGTAGATGTATATGTACTTTCATTAAATCATCACCTTGGCCAATTTGTATTGATGTGCCTAATGATTCTAGTTTTCCATAAAATATATCTAATAGTGCATCCTCTTTTGGTTCAAGATCAATTACTACTTCCCATTCTTGGTTTGGATCTATGGAGGCTAGTAGTGATTCAATATTATTTTTATCCAATGGTTGAAATTGTTTTTCTGGGGGAGTATCTATTGGTTTTCCATCAAGATAACGTAACATTCCTTCAAAAATAATTTGTAGTCCAAAACCACCAGCATCTACTTTTCCTGCT
>DBHI01000068.1 GCA_002296125.1 Anaerolineales bacterium UBA832
GTTTTTTCTACATAAAGAAATAAATTAATGTCATTTGTTCATCTTCATACTCATTCTTCATATTCTTTGCTTGATGGACTGAGCAATGTACGTGATTTAGCTTCGCGTGCTAAGGAACTTAACATGCCAGCTCTTGCTTTAACTGATCATGGAGCTATGTATGGGGTTATTGAGTTCTATAATGCATGCAGAGATTTTCAGATCAAGCCAATACTTGGTATGGAAGCATATATGGCTGCGCGAAAAATGACAGATCGAGAGGCACAATATGATGCTAAAAGTTTTCATTTGCTTTTATTAGCTGAAAATCAGACCGGATATCAAAATTTATTAAAGATTGCTACTTCTTCTCAGTTGGATGGTTTTTATCATAAACCTAGAATTGATCATGAATTTCTAGCAGCACATTCTGAGGGTTTGATATGTACCACTGGATGTTTATCAGGAGAAATACCTCGTGCATTAATGAATGGTGATATGGATAAAGCTCACAAATTGCTAGACTATTATATCCAAGTGTTTGGTACAAATAATTTTTTTGTTGAATTGCAAGATCACGAAATATCAAGCTTAAATGAGGTCAATAAGCATTTGCTAGATATTGGTCCTCAATATGGACTAGATTTTATTGCTACCAATGATGTACATTATGTTAACCAGTCTGACTCAGAGCTTCATGATGTTTTGTTGTGTGTGCAGACAAATGCACTATTAACTGACAAGAAGCGTATGCGTATGAACAATGATTCTTATTACTTGAGATCTAGGAGTCAGATGGAGAAGTTGTTTGGTCACATCAATGGAGCTCTGGAAAACACTTTACTAGTCGCAGAGAGATGTTCAGTGAATCCAGAAACCGATGGAGTACATTTACCAGAATTTACTGTTCCAGAAGGATATGATAATACAACATACCTGCGGTATTTATGCGATCAAGGTTTAGTTGAGAGATATGGTTCGAGATCTATGGATTCTGAAGTACAGGATAGATTGAACATGGAATTGGAAGTCATTAATAATATGGACTTTGACGCCTATTTTTTGATTGTGTGGGATTTGTGTAAATATGCTTCTGAACAAAATATTTGGTATAACGCTCGTGGGTCTGCTGCTGGATCTATTGTGGCATATGCTTTAGGAATTACTTTGGTGTGTCCTCTAGAACATGGACTAATTTTTGAGAGATTTTTGAATCCAGGACGAGCGACTATGCCTGATATTGATTTAGATTTTCAGGATGATAGACGTTATGAATTGTTAGAGTATACCTCTAAGAAATATGGTCAAGATCATGTGGCGCAGATTATAACATTTGGTACCTTAAAGGCTCGTGCTGCTATTAGAGATGTGGGGCGTGTGATGGATATTTCTTTAAGTGATGTTGATCGTGTAGCTAAGTTAGTGCCTAATGTACCAGGTAAGCCAGTAAATATAGCAGATGCATTAGAAAGTGTTGATGAATTTAGTTTGTTGCATAAGAATGATAGGAAATTACAAAAGATGATTGATACTGCTCGGAGTTTGGAGGGCGTTCATCGAAATGCTGGGACTCATGCTGCAGGTGTTGTGATAGCAGACAAGCCTTTGGTAGATTATATACCTTTACATCGTTCTACTGGAACTGGGGCACATCAAAATGTTATTTCTGCAACCACACAATTTGAAATGGAAATTCTCGACGGTTTAGGTTTGTTAAAAGTGGACTTTTTAGGTCTTCGTACTTTGACAATAATGTCTCGAGCTTGTGAATTAATTAGGGAGCGGCATGGTATTGATTATAACTTGCATAATATTCCTATAGATGATGATGCAAGTTTTGAACTTTTGGGTAGGGGAGATGTGGCTGGAGTGTTTCAAGTGGAAGGTGCAGGTATGCGCAGATTTTTGCGGTCGATGAAACCTGATCGTTTAGAGCATGTGATTGCTATGGTAGCTTTGTATAGACCTGGTCCTATGGACTTTATACCACATTATATTCGTCGTATGCATGGTGAGGAGGAAGTTACATATTTGCATCCATCTTTAGAACCAATTTTTGCTGAAACTTATGGTAGACCTGTATATCAGGAGCAGCTTATGTTTGCTGCTATGCAAATAGCTGGATATACAGCTGAAGAAGCTGATGATCTGCGTAAAGCAGTCGGAAAAAAGATTAGAGATAAATTGATGAAACATAGAGGTAAATTTGTAAAAGGTGCAGTAAACAATGGTCTTTCTGAACATATCTCGAATGCTATTTTTGATGATTGGGAAGAGTTTGCACGATATGGGTTCAATAAAGCTCATGCGGCAGATTATGGAGTTATTGCTGTACAGACTGCATTTCTAAAAGCTAACTATCCTTCAGAATATATGACAGCTATGTTGACTGCAGAGAAAGATGATACAAATAAGTTGTCTATTTATGTCGCTGATGCTCGTCGAATGGGTATTGAAGTGCTACCACCTGATATAAATTATAGTGAGCTTAATTTTCATGTTCAGGAGTCTGAAGACGGGAGAAGTGATGTTAGATTCGGTTTGTTTGCAATAAAAAATGTTGGTGAGGGTGCCGTATTAGAAATACTTCGTGCTAGAGATGATGGTGGACTTTTTAAAGACATTGATGATTTTTGTGGACGTGTTGATCTTCGGAAAGTCGGGAAGAGGGCTTTGGACAGTTTGATACGAGTTGGTGCATTTGATGTATTGGAAGCAAGATATAGACTTATAGGCTCTATAGACCAGTTGGTAGCTGTTAGTACTGCTGTTCACAAAGCAAATGAGGTGGGTCAAGTGAGTATGTTTGATTCCATTCTTGATGATATGCCTTCTGTGCAGATAAATTTGGGTTCTGAAGAAGAGATTTCTCAAAAGGAGTTGCGTCAATGGGAAAAGGAATTGGTGGGAGTTTATATTAGTGATCATCCACTCTTATCTAATATGAGTCTAATAGAGGATGTTATTACGGCAACTAGTGTTGACTTATCTGATATGGATGGTGAACCTGTCATTATAGCGGGTACTATTGCAAATATTAGGACCCATATTACAAAAAAGGGTGATGCAATGGCGTTTGTATCATTAGAAGATTTACATGGTTTTGCAGATTTAGTCATATTTCCTAATGTTTGGAAGAGAGTACAAGATTGGCTTGAACTTGATACTTTGGTAGCAGTTAGTGGTAAAGTTGATACGCAGAGAGGTGAACCTAATATATTAGTTAGTGATATTGATCGCGAATTAAAAGTAACAAGTCCTGTTGAGAAAGATAAAACGGTACAAACTATAGTTGACAATCAAAAGGACGCTGATCTGAATGGTACTTATCATAATGAAGTAGTACAAGATGTAGTATCAAAATCAGCAAATAATACGAATAAATTATCTAAAGAATTTGTTGATTTAGAAAAGATAGAGTCACCAGATGAGTCGGATTCACAGGATATATCAATCAAGAAAATTGTGGTGACTTTGAGGCCTGATAGTGATACACAAGATTATAATTTACGGGTGAAATGGGCATTTAATATTCTAAATAGTTTCCCTGGTAAAGATAAATTCGTGTTGGTAGTCTATGAATCTGATGATAGATGTTTTGAGTTAGATTTTGATAACCATTCTACTGGATACTGTGATGAATTATATAATGAGCTTGTCCAAGTAGTAAATTCTCCAAATGATATTGAAGTGCAGCCTTTGCTCTTATAGTTATTTTTGTGTTGATAGTTTGGTGGTTTGTATTCTGATTTTAGTTGCTGTTAGACCTTCAACATCTAATACTGTAAATAAGACATTTTCATTATATGTGTAGGTGTCTTGAGGTTTTGGTGGTCTACCTAACCATGTCATTATAAGTCCACTTACTGTTTCTACTTCGGGTAGATTTTCAATTGGCCCTAATTCAATATGATTAAGCAGTGTTGAGACTGGACAATCACCTGATGTGTTAAAAGAGTAACTAGATATTTGTACAATTGGTTCGTTAAATGAGTCAAATTCATCTCGCACTTCTCCGACTATTTCCTCTACTAAGTCTTCTAATGTTACTATTCCAGCAGTGCCTCCGTATTCGTCAATTGCTACTGCCATGTGCACTCGGTTTCTTTTTAATGCTGCCATCATATTGGTCAGTGGTGCAGATTCAGGTATGTAAGGAGCTGGACGTAACAGTGGTCTTAAACTGAATTTATTATTTGTGTTAAGTAAATTTTGTTTAATAAGGTCTCTTATGTGAAGAATTCCGATGATATTATCAAGGTTGTTTTGGTATACAGGAAATCTACTATATTTGCTTTGTGTGACTTGTTGAATGATTTTATCTAACGGAGTATCATAAGCAATAGCTTGTAAATGATTGCGAGGAGTCATAATTTGACTGACTTTTTGATCAGCAAATGATAATACTCCTAACAACAAAGTTTGTTCGTTTTCTTGAAAAATTCCACCAATGGTGCTTTCATTGACTAGTTGTGCTAATTCTGTGTTTGAGTGTAATCGAGAATCGTCTTTTGGAGGATTAATCTTAAGAGCTTTCAACATATTGTCACCAATAAAGTTTAGTGTTGATACAGGTATTGATAGTAATTTTTGGGTCCAATACATTGTTGTCATTATTGATAAAACGGTGTTTTTAGGGTTACTTAGAGCTAATGACTTGGGTATCATTTCTCCTAATACTACGTGTAGATAAGTTAATAAGGCTAATGTGATGAGTGTTGCAATGGAATGTACAATCATCACATTCATAGAGTTGTTCATTATTGAGAATAGATGTGGTTCGATAATTGTTGCAATATTTGGTTCAGCATACATACCAAGCCCGAGTGATGCTAGAGTAATTCCTAGTTGAGCAGTGGCTATGTATTTATTAGTTTCATTTGGCGATTTTAGAATTTTCAACACTAGTTTGGCTCTTCGGTTACCTTTACGAGACAATTGTTCTATTTGAGTACTTCGTACACTTATAATTGCAAATTCTGCTGCCACAAATAGACCATTTACTACAATTAGTATTAGAGTGATTAAGGTAGGTAATAATATGCTCGAGGAGCTTGTCGCATTATTGAGTGTGTACACAATTGAAAAGTTCATATGCAGATCACTTAGAATACATCTTTCGGGTTTTTTCAGATAATGCAATTGATACTCTAGTAATGTGCAGTTCTCTGACTTCTTCAATACGCATTTGTGTTTTTGATGGATGAATAGTTACTTCGTCTCCTACTTTAAGATCTTTTGTAGTTTGAGATTGTAATAGTTCTCCAATTGTTTTTTCTTTAGTGGCTGGCAGATCTGTGTTTAAGTATTCATTAGCTTCAGCAATTAACATATCTGCATGCAATACTATTCTGTTATTGCTGTCTGACGTAAACTGTATTGTGTCAAGGTTGAATTCGTCTTGTAGATCTCCAAACACTTCTTCAATTAGGTCCTCATAGGTAATTAGACCAACAGTATTTTCATTGTGATCAACAACAATAGATAGATATTGTTTGTGTGAAGATAAGGTGTTCCATATTTCTATAACTGGTAGATCTTGTTTGATAAATAGTGCTTGTCGTATTATGTGTTTAATATTTTCTTTTTTTTGAGTATGTGATCGGAGCAAGTCTTTAACGTGTAAGAAACCAGTAATATGATCTATAGTTTTATCGTAAATTGGAATTCTACTAATATCAAACTGTATGCACATTGGTAAGAGTTGGGAAATGGACATTTTGTCTGAAGCAGCAATTAGTTTCTCGCGAGGAGTCATTATGTTGCTAGCTGTGAGATTACGTAACCTTAGAGTATTCTTAAGCATAAAGTAAGAGGGGTATGTTAGTATGCCTGCATCTTTGCTATTAGATGCCAGCATTTGTATTTCTGGAAGACTATAAACTTTGTTGTTTTTGTCTATTGTGTTTAGATTTAAGAGTTTTAGTAATATTCTTCCACTACCGTTAAATATCATTATTAGTGGCATCAAAATTTTTATTGACCAATTCATTGGTATAAGTGTTGCCATGGCTATTTGTTCAGGATATTGTATTGCTATCGATTTAGGTAATAATTCTCCTAATATCATCTGCAAAAATGTAAGTGCTATTAAAGTGATTGTAATTGATAGTGAATGGGCAGTAGGTAACGCGAGAGATCCTAGATCGGTTAGCAGAGGTGTAAATTGTTTGGCTAATACATTTTGTCCGTATATACCTAACAGTAATGAAGTGGCCGTAATGCCTACTTGGCATGCTGCAACGTATTGATCTAATCTCTTGATATCATTGAGTATGGGTAATAATTTTTTCGCCAAAAGTTTTCCATCTGTGGCTAGTTGATTAACGCGCGTTTTTCTTGCACTGACTGTTGCAAATTCTGCAGCAACATAAAGTGCGTTAAATGAGACCAGAAGTGTAATGGTAATTATAGTTAGCAATGTATGGTTAAGATATTTGCACAGGTATAATCTATTTTAGAGATGAAGTTCATATATTCTTGTTAATTATATATAAATTTGTCTAGTTGCAAATGTATATATGGACTCATATGTGGATCAAATATATAATTGAACTGTAATGAGTATTTCTAAGGTTTTATTAATTTCATGTTATGAACTTGGTCATCAACCATTTAGTTTAGCTTCTCCTCTTAAATTTATGAGTGATGAGGGGATCTTAGTGGATAGTGTTGATCTGGCTGTAGAAGATATTAATAATTATTATGATCAAATACAATCAAGTTTACTGATCTTTGTATCTGTTCGTATGCATAATGCTTTGAGGCAGGGTGTAAGACTGTCACAGAAAATTCGTACTATCAATGATAGAGTGCATTTGTGTTTTTATGGAGATTATGCTGGTTTGAATGCTGAATATTTATTGAGTGATAGTCATGCTGATAGTATCATATCTGGGGAATTTGAAATTTCCATGGTCGAATTGGCTCGACTTATTCTGAATGAGGCTTATGATTATAAAAGTCCTCCTGAAGGAGTAAGTACATCATGTGTGAAATCTGAACCAGTATTGCAAAGAATGCCTTTTCTAGTTCCTGAGAGACAGGGATTACCTGATTATTCTAATTATGCTCGCTTTCGTGATGAACATGGGAAGCTACATTTAGCAGGAAGTACAGAAACTACTAGGGGTTGTAAGTATGAATGTTTGCATTGTCCCGTTACTTCTGTTTATCATGGAAGATTTTTTGTTATTCCTGAGGATGTGGTTTTGTCAGATATTAGAAATCAGGTAGAAAAAGGAGTAAGTCATATAAGTTTTACGGATCCTGATTTTTTGAATGGTCCTAGTCATGCTATCAAGATTGTACGGTTATTGAACTACGAATTTCCTGAAATAACTTTTGATTTTACGGCACGGATATCACATTTGTTAAAGTATGAAGATTTGCTGATAGAGATGAAAAACTCAGGGTGTGCATTTGTGGTTTCAGCATTAGAGTTATTAAATGATGATATTCTTCAATTATTGGATAAAGGTCATACGCGACTTGATATCGAGAGAACGACAAAAATGTTTCAAGAAATTGATTTAGTTTGGCGTCCTTCACTTCTTCCTTTTACGCCTTGGACTAGCATTGATGATTTTCTAGATTTAGTTGATTTTGTGGGAAGCAATGATTTGATCAACAATATTGATCCTGTGCAATTTAGTCTAAGATTGTTAATACCTCCTAACTCAGTTTTGTATGATAGTTATTCTCATTCTAGTTGGATGGGCAATCTTGACGCTGCTAATTTCACATATATATGGCATCATTCTGATTTGCGTATGGAAAGATTGTGGTCTGAAATTAATGATTTAGTAAGAGAATCCCAGAAATTAGATTCCAGTTACTACGATACTTTCATAAAAATAGAGAAATTGGCATATGAATTAGCTGGTAAAGATATGTCATTTTCGAAATTTGTAACACAGCATAGGCCAATTCCAGCCGGACTTACTGAAAGTTGGTTCTGTTGAGCAGAACCATTTGATGAGTCAGTTTGACTCTTATGTAGATTGTTGGAGAATATCAGCTAAAGCAGCTACATGTTCAGCGAACGCTTGGTGACCTGTTGCTGTTGGTTCAATGTAGGAGCATGGTTTACGGGACAAAAAAGTTTTGTTAATGGTAATGTAGTTTTGTTCTTCAAGCTTTCGGAGATGTGCTCCAAGGTTTCCAGAAGTGACTTCAAGTGATTTTTGTAGTTCTGTAAATTCTATCTTGCTTTCATCGTCGAGAGATGTAATTATCGACATAATTTGTAATCTTATTGGTTGATGAATAACTAGGTTAAGTTTTCGCATATTTCACTTTGTTATTTTATACAGATTACTCTATAATGCAGACTACTTTAGTTTATCATATTTAGCTTATTTTGGGGTATTTTCTATTGTGTTTTTTGTGTCTACAGATTAATGAGATCCAGTCACATATATTATTATCTTCTTCAGACATACATTGTTTTGATATGATTTCTAAATTATTATTGGATAACAGTGTTTCAACTGTGCATGATTGTTCTTTTAATATTCCTGAAAGTACTAGAATACCATTTGGTGCAATTATATTAGTTAGTTTGTTGTTTAACAGATGGATTATTGTTTTGTACAGAATGTTTACTACAACTAATTGGAAGCTATGCTTTTTACTTATACAGTTTAATGAACCTCTAATTAGATGAAAATTACTATTGACACCATTTAATTCTGCGTTTTGTTGTGATGATTTTATTGATTCTTCATCGATATCTATACCAATGGCTATGTCCGCTTGTAGTTTTAGAGCTGCTATCGATAATATTCCTGAACCACATCCTATGTCAAGTACTTGATGTCCGGGTTTTACATGGTTCTCTATTGCTTGTATGCACAATTGTGTAGATGGGTGAATACCAGTTCCAAAGGCCTGTCCAGGGTCGATTATTATTGGTATTGTTTTGTCAACAGGATTTGTTGTTGACCAAGGTGGTATAACAACCAATTTTTTTCCAATTTTGATGGGTTTGTATTGTTCTTTCCAAGTGGAATTCCAGTCAATATCGTCAATATACTCATATTTTATTTCTAATGGTTGTAGATCTGATCTCAGTGCAATCATATTTAATATTTCAATAGATTGATCTAATTCCTTAATTTCTTTTGATAGATTAGGAGTTATTTCGATATATCCACGCAAAATTAAATTTTTGTAGTTTTCCGTTATAAATGATGTGTCATAAGGATTTTTATTGGTGTAATTTTCATGGATTGGTTCCATAGATATACCCTTGCAGCTGAACCTACTTAGTACTTCAGATGCAGCTTCAGCAGTTTCCGAATCGACTGTAAGGCTTATTTCAAGCCATTTGTGTTTTGTATGTGTTTTAGACAATATGTAATGAGTTACATCCCTAGAATATTTTTGATTTGTTCAGCAAAACTTTTGTGTTTTTTGTATTCCTTTGGACGCGCTTGGTGGTCAAGTGTATTACCTATATCTCGAAATAGTTTTTTCTGCTCAGGATTAATTTGTGTTGGTATTGATACAGAAATTATCACAATTTGATCTCCGCGTTTCCCATTCCTCACATGAGGTACCCCTTTTTTGTTTATTTTTAATATGTCGCCTGGTTGAGTTCCTGCAGGTATAATTAGTTTTTCTTGGGAGTCTATGGTAGGTACCAATGTTGTTGTACCAAGAGCGGCTTCAGATATATTGATTTCTAATTCAATGATTATGTCGTTGTTATTCCGTTGAAAAAACTTGTGAGGTGTAACAGTTAATACAACGTACAGATCTCCGTTAGGTCCATTTAGTTCCCCTGGTCCTCCTTCACCTGAAAGACGGATTTGTGTTTCATTGTTGACACCAGCTGGTATATTGACTGATAGTTTTCTAGTTATATTGTTTTTGCCAATTCCATTACATTGTGTACAAGGAGATAATATAGATTCACCACTTCCTTGACAATTGGGACAAATACTTACATTGACCATTGAACCCAAAAATGTTTGTTGCACTTGTTTGATTTCACCACTTCCAGCACATTGTACACATTGCGTTTTTTCTGTTCCGGGTTCAGATCGTTCACCATTGCAATGGGAACATTTTTCAGGACGAGTTATTTCAATTTCATGATTTTCACCATGTACTGCTTGTTCAAATGTTATTGTGAGGTCATATCTTAAATCAGCGCCACGTCGTGGTTGATTACTGCTACTTCGTTGATTAGCACCAAAACCACCAAAAAATTGGTCAAAAATATCATCAAAAGGAAAGCCACTACTTCTAAAATCATTAATTCCCATACCACGAAGCCCTTCATGGCCATATCTATCATATGCGGCACGTTTTTCAGGATCGGATAGTACACCATATGCTTCATTCAGATCTTTAAATTGAGCTTCAGATGCTTCATCCTGATTTACATCAGGATGAAGTTTCTTTGCGAGATTTCGGTAGGCATTTTTTAGAGTGCTATCATCTGCATTGCGAGGTACGCCTAAGATTTCATAGTAATCTTGTTTATTAGACACAATATTTTTTTCTTAGTATTTTAGACTGGATTGATATTTGTACAAGTACTTTATTCTTCACTTAAATCTCCATCAACAATATTATCTTCATCATCCGTGATTTTAGTTTCTTGGTTTTCGGATTGATTCTGTGTATTATTTTCATCGGATTGCATTATCAATAGTTGGTCCAGATAAGTTTGTAGTTTTGAGGAAAAATCTTTGATCATATTTATGTCTTCATTCTGTAAACTGTTTTCTAATTTTTCTACAGTTTCTTCGATATCATGTTTCATTTGTGTATCAATATTTTGATTAATTTCACTTAGCAGCCGGTTGACCTTATGCAGTGCAGCATTTGCAGCGTTTTGAGATTCAATTAGTTCTTTTCGTTTCTTATCTTCTTTAGTGAATTTCTCTGCGGACTTTATCATAGTACCAATATCTTCTTCGGTCAGATTAGAAGTACCTTGAATTACAATGTTTTGGGTTCGGTTACTTGCTTTATCTTTTGCACTCACATTTAGAATTCCGTCCGCATTAATATCAAAAGTAACTTCTATTTGAGGTTCTCCACGTGCAGCATTGGGAATACCATCTAGCACAAACTTTCCTAAACTATTGTTGTCTGCTGCCATAGATCTTTCACCTTGGATCACATTGATTTCAACTGCTGATTGATTGTCAGATGCTGTAGAAAAAGTTTGACTTTTAGTAGTAGGCACTGTTGTATTTCGTTCAATGAGAGCTGTTGCTATTCCGCCTAGTGTTTCGATACTGAGTGTGAGTGGAGTTACATCAAGTAACAAAACATCTTTAACGTCACCTCCTAGCACTCCAGCTTGTATAGCCGCACCTGTTGCAACTACTTCATCTGGATTGACTTTTTTATTTGGCTCCGAATTAAATAATTTCCTAACAGCTTCTTGTATTCCAGGCATTCTTGTCATTCCACCTACTAGAACTATTTCATCAATTTCATTTACAGAGATTAGAGCATCTTCTAATGCATCATTTACTGGTTTAATTAATTTGTCAATCAAATCCTCAGTTAACTCTTCGAGTTTTGATCGAGATAACGTATAGTTAAGATGTTTTGGTCCATTTACGTCAGCTGTTATAAATGGGAGATTGATTTCTGTTTGCATTACGGTACTTAATTCTATTTTGGCTTTTTCAGCACCTTCTCTAATACGTTGAAGAGCCTGTTTGTCTTCGTTAATGTTAATATTGTATTCATTTGCAAACTTAGTAGTAAGCCATTCTACGATGCGATCGTCAAAATCGTCTCCTCCTAAAAAGGTATTACCATTTGTTGCTTTAACTTCAAACACCCCATCACCTATCTCCAGTATTGATACGTCAAATGTACCGCCTCCTAGATCAAAGACTGCTACATTTTCTTCTGATCTTTTATTGAGTCCATAAGCGAGAGATGAGGCTGTAGGTTCGTTAATTATTCGTAATACTTCTAGTCCAGCAATCCGTCCGGCATCTTTAGTAGCTTGGCGTTGTGTGTCATTAAAATATGCAGGTACAGTAATTACTGCTTGAGTTACAGATTCGCCAAGGTAAGCTTCAGCATCATTTTTTAGTTTTGCTAATATCATTGCAGATATTTCTTGAGGGGAGTACTCCTTTCCATTCATATTCACGTGTAGATCATCTTTATCGTTACCAGTAACTGTATAAGGCACAGATTTTAGTGATTTTTGTACTTCTGGATCTGAAAATTTGCGTCCAATGAAACGTTTTACCGAAAAAATAGTGTTATCAGGATTTGTGATTGCTTGTCTACGTGCAACTTGTCCCACTAGACGTTCTCCGGATTTGGGATTTACTGCTACAACAGACGGAACAAGTCTACTACCTTCTGAACTAGTAATTACTACTGGTTCACCACCTTCCATAACTGATACTACAGAGTTTGTTGTTCCAAGATCGATTCCAATGATTTTACTCATATATTTGTGTAACCTATATTTATTATTTTGCTACACGTACTTGTGCTGGTCGTAGTACCCTTTCATTAATCATGTAACCTTGTTGTAGCATTGAAATGATGATATCAGTATCATATTCGGAATGACTTTCTTGTATGATAGCTTCATGTATATGGGGATCAAATTGATCACCAGGATCAGCCTTAATTATTATTAGTTGCTGATTCTCAAAGATTGCTATTATTTTTTTATGTATCATTTTGAATCCTTCACCCCATGTTGTACTTTCGTCATCTGGCAAAGATTTAATAGCTAGTTCCAAATCATCAACTATTGAGAAAAAATTTGATAGTACATCTGCAGCAGCATTTTGATGTGCTGCTTGATTTTCTTTTGTAGTACGACGTTTGAAATTTTGAAACTCAGCTAATGCTCTTTGTTGCCCATCTAGCCTTTCAGCTGCCAGTTTTTCAACATCAGCAAGTTTTTCCATCCATTGATCTACAGTTAGTTTATTAAGGTCAATTTTATTTTCTGTTTGATCGTCATTTTCATCAACAGATGCAGTGATGTTTTTATCATGTTCATTGTCAGATGATAAATTTTCAGATTCAATTTCTTGGTTTTGGTTAGCCATGTTATCCTGTTTCATAATATTTGATATGTTGTTAACAGTTTCAGATACACATTGAAAGTATATTATAAATGTATTGGTCTGATATATCTGAAATTGTTTTGATGTAATTTATATATTCTAACTGATGTTTGTTAACGATTCATTTGTGACATTCAATAAATGGACTATCAGGTTATCGCATTGAACAATACTATTAAGGGTTTAACGGTGTCAAGAAAAGGGGTATAATCAAACTATGAATAGAGAGTTTTTATTATGATGAGCAGTCCTTTGCGTATTTTGGTCGCGAAGCCTGGCTTAGATGGGCATGATAGGGGTGCTAAGGTGGTTGTTCGTGCTCTACGTGAGGCAGGTATGGAAGTGATATATACTGGTTTAAGACAGTCACCCTCGATGATAGTAGAGGCAGCGATTGAGGAAGACGTTAATGCAATTGGTATATCTATTTTGTCTGGTGCTCATCAAATATTAGTACCTAAAGTTATGGAAATATTATTTGAAAAAGATTTGGGTAATATACCAGTGTTTGTTGGAGGTATTGTTCCAGAGAATGATGTGGAAGAGTTAATTGATTTAGGAGTGGTCGGTGTTTTTGGTCCAGGCACTAGTACTTCAGAGATTGTACGTGTAATAAGAGATGCGATCTCCTAGGATGTAACATCTATTATCATATTAGAATATATGTCTTTGTTTAGAGAAATAATTTCAGGTAATCGTCAATCATTAGCTCAGTGTTTGACATCAATAGAAAATGAGGATGACAATTATCATTTTCTATCTGAAATTTATGGTCATACAGGTAATGCTCACCTTATTGGTATAACAGGTAGTCCAGGATCAGGCAAATCAACTATATTAAATAGTCTAGTGAAACTAATGCGTAAAAATGACGATAATATGGGTATATTAGCAATTGATCCTAGTAGTCAATTTACAAAAGGTGCTGTTTTAGGTGATCGTATTCGCATGCAAGATTTGTTGGGAGACAAAGGTGTTTACATTAGAAGCATGGCTACTAGAGGTGCATTAGGGGGATTATCCAATGCTGTAGCAGGTTCTATTGATGTTTTGGATGCTGCTGGATTTGACAGAATTTTTGTTGAGACATCAGGGGTAGGTCAGGCAGAAATTGATATCGCTGCTAATTCATATACAACTATTGTTGTATTGTTACCAGGTGCAGGTGATTCAATCCAAGCTTCTAAGGCAGGTGTTTTAGAAATAGCCGACATTATTGTTATCAATAAATCTGACTATTCACATGCTAGTCTTACTAAAAGTCACCTGCTGGAAATGTTAGACATTGCTAGTCATAGTCATAATATTGATAACAATTCAATCAACAGTTCTAAAAATATATGGAGTGTTCCAATTGTTTCAACGGTTGCTACTTCTGGTGAAGGTGTAGATGAATTAGCTGATAATGTATATTCTCATTATAAATATCTTTGTGATACTGGCGAATTGGAAGTGAGGCGTAGGAATCGTATTAGATATATATACAGATTGTTGTTGCAAAAACAATTGTATACTAGGCTTGAGAACATTCTTTTGGAAGAACGTAGTATTCAACAATTAGAGTTGCTAATGCAGGGCAAAAATGATCCATACACAGCAGTTGAGCATCTTATGAAATGGTTTGATACACATTGAATAGGAAAAGGGGATTGGTTATGAAACATGAAAGTAATAGACGTACTCATATTTATGGGGAAATACATTTGTTGGCTGGCTCTTCATGTCCTATGTTAGCTCAGGAAATTAGTGATTATTTGGGTGTGCCACTTAGTGGTAGAGATCTTATCAAATTTCCAAATGAGAATCAGTTTTGTAGACTACATGCCTCTGCTAGAGGCCAGGATGTTTATGTTATCCAGAGTACTTCATCTCCTGTCAATGATAATCTAATGGAATTATTGATTATGTTGAATACTTTACGTTTGGACTCTGTTGGTAGATTAACATCTGTCATTCCTTATTTGTGTTACTCGCGTTCTGACAAGAAAGATCAACCCCGAGTGCCTATAGCAGCTAAACTTGTTGCTGATATGTTAGAAGTTGCCGGTACAGATCGATATATGACTTTAGATTTGCACGCTGGACAAATCCAAGGTTTTTTCAGTATTCCGGGTGATGTGTTGACAGCATTTCATATTCTCAGTGCTCATTTTCATGACATGAGATCTGATTTGAAGGATCCAGTGGTTGTTACAGCAGATTTAGGTTTTGCAAAAAAGGGTCGTAATTTTGCTGCCAAACTAGATATGCCAATAGCATTTATTGAGAAACGTCGTAAAGGTAATGATCCTGGTACAGAGGCAATTGGTGTTATTGGAGATGTAAAGGATCGTGATGTGATAATTGTAGATGATGAAGTTGATACAGCAGGTTCTGTTACTAAGGCAATAGATATTGTTAAAAAACATGGTGCTCGTGATGTGCATTTGTCATTTGTGCATGCAGTTCTTTCTGACCCTGCTTTTGATAGGTTAAGTAAAGCAGATTACAAGAGTATAGTGACTACTAATACGATTTATATACCACCAGAAAAGATGTTACCTAACATGCACATTCTTTCTATTGCACCTTTGCTTGCAGAAGTTATATTAAGAGCTCATGAAGGAAGAAGTGTAGGAGAGATGTTTAACGAATAATATCAATTATGCTAAATCGAATATTAACAATAGTAGGTGGTAATCCTACTGAACGAGATTTAACAAAGTATAAAAATATTGCTGCGGAAATAGATGCTCTTGAATCCGATTATCAGAGTATGAGTGATTCCGAGCTATGTGCAAATACTCAGGTTTTCAGAGAAAAGTTTCATTTGGGTTTGACTGGGATTGATAATATGTCAGATAGACTTCAAAAAGAATCTGAGATTATGAATGATATCTTAATACAAGCATTTGCAACTGTTCGCGAAGCTTCGGTGCGTACTATTGGTTTACGTCATTACCCAGTTCAGCTGATTGGTGGTCAAGTGATGCATGCCGGTCGTATCGCTGAAATGCGCACAGGTGAAGGTAAGACACTTGTAGCTACTTTACCACTCTATTTAAATGCGTTGTCTGGTAGAGGAGCTCATTTGGTTACAGTCAATGATTATTTGGCAAGGCGTGATGCCAAGTGGATGGGGCCTATTTTTGACTTCTTAGGTATGAGTGTAGGTATTTTACAGGATGCTTCTCGGACAGATAATGCACAAATGGCGTATTTGTTTGATCCAATGCAGGAATCATCTCAAGAGGAAAATCATCATGTCAGATTAGTTGCTCGTCATGAGGCATATGAAGCAGATATTACTTATGGTACTAATAATGAATTTGGTTTTGATTATTT
>DBHI01000084.1:0-16767 GCA_002296125.1 Anaerolineales bacterium UBA832
GTTTCAGCTTTAATTCACGCAGCTACTATGGTGACTGCAGGAATATATTTGATGGTTCGTTCAGCTCCTATATATGCTATTGCATCTTTTGCACAGATGGTTGTAGCTATATTAGGTGCTTGTACAGCACTTATGGCTGGAACAATTGCTATAGCGCAATGGGATATAAAACGTGTATTAGCTTATTCTACAATTAGTCAATTGGGATTCATGGTTGCTGCAGTAGGTTTGGGTGCATATGTTGCTGCAATGTTTCATTTATTGACTCACGCTTTCTTTAAAGCACTGTTGTTTTTATCTGCAGGTTCTGTAATTCATGGTGTAGAACATGGATCACATGAAGTTGCAGATGATTGTGATCCTCAAGATATGAGAAACATGGGTGGATTAAAAAATAAGATGCCAAAAACATTTGTAGTTTATCTTATAGGTGCTGTTGCACTCTCTGGTGTATTTCCTTTTGCAGGGTTTTGGTCTAAGGATGAAATTTTAGCAGATGCTTGGTATGTTGCTACAGAGAAAGGTTATTGGCATGGTATGTTGGTTTACATTATGCTCTCATTAGCAGCAGTAATTACTGCATTTTACATGACGCGTCAGGTCATTATGGTATTTTTTGGTCAGGCTCGTTCTGCTGCTGCAAAGAATTCTAAAGAGAGTGTTGCAATTATGATAAATCCTTTAATTGTTCTTGCTCTACTGTCAATGATAGGTGGTTTCCTGAATTTACCGTGGTTCCACACATTAACTTCATGGTTAGAGCATACGCATCATTATTTCCATGGAATTGAATTCAATTTGCAAATTGCATTTGTTTCTACAGTGTTAGTAATTACATCTATATTACTAGGTTACTTGATCTATTTTAGAAATCCTATTAAAAGTATTAAATCTAAAGATCCTTTGAGTAATATCTTAGGCGTTGTTTTTGGGTTTTTGAATAAAAGATGGTATATTGATCAAATTTATTCCTTGATTTTTGTAAGAGCATATGAGACTACGGCACATTTTCTTGCTTTTAGCGTTGATTGGCAATTTTGGCACAATTATGTTCATGATAGGATCATTCTTGGAGCCTTTAAGAATACTGCGTTTATTTTATCTGGTCCAGTGGATAGGTTAGGAATTAATAATTGTATAGAAGGTTTTGCTAATTTGTTTTCGAAGTTCTCTAGTAAAGTGCTTAGTCCATTGCAGACAGGGTATGTAAGAAATTATGCACTGATACTTGTTTTTGGAGTAATTTTGGTAGTAGTAATAATGTTGAGTGTATGATTATATATATGGTCATTTTCTAAATTTGGTATTAAACTAAGCTAGGCAGAGGAATATTATGTCTGAATTTTATTTACACATTACATCAACACTTACATTGGTTACATTTTTTCCGCTGATAGGTGTTTTAGTCCTTTTGTTTATTGATAAAGATAATAAAGATATGTTGCGTTGGGTATCACTTGGTACTGCTCTCTTAACATTTGTGTTTTCATTGATAATGTTGGTGAGATTCGACAATAATGATCCTGGATTGCAAATGGTTGTGTTGCATCCTTGGATACAAATTGGTAATCAGTGGAAGATTGATTTTCATCTAGGTGTAGATGGACTTAGTATTCTATTAGTATTGTTAGGTACTTTGTTGACCCCTATTGCTATGTTTGCTTCATGGAAGGCTATTCAGGATCGTGTAAAGGAATACATGATATTCTTTTTGTTGTTAGAAGTCGGTATGACAGGTGTCTTTTTAGCACTTGATTTATTTTTGTTTTATATATTCTGGGAATTTACACTTGTTCCTATGTATTTTCTCATTGGTATTTGGGGTGGAGAAAATAGGATATATGCGTCAATTAAATTCTTTCTTTATACAATGGCAGGATCTATTTTGATGTTAGTTGCCATTCTATGGCTTGGTAGTGTGCAAGGTACTTTATCTTATCCTGACCTTAGATCTATCGGTGGAATACCTTTTGAAAACCAGCGTTGGTTATTTTTAGCTTTCGCGGCAGCGTTTGCTATCAAAGTTCCAATGTGGCCTTTGCATTCTTGGTTGCCAGATGCACATGTGGAAGCTCCAACTGCAGGTTCGGTGATATTGGCTGGTGTTTTACTTAAACTTGGAACTTATGGTTTTTTGAGATTTAATTTAGGTCTATTTCCAGAAGCATCACAGTTTTTTGCTCCTACGATTGCATTTTTAGCTGTTGTTGGAATAATTTATGGAGCTATAGTTTCTTATGCTCAGCAAGATGTAAAGAAACTAGTGGCATACTCTTCTGTTAGTCATTTAGGTTTTGTGATGCTAGGACTGTTCGCGCTTAATGATCGTGGTATACAGGGTGCTATATTGCAGATGGTCAATCATGGTATTTCTACAGGTGCTTTGTTCCTTATAGTAGGAATGATATATGAACGTAGGCATACTCGTGCATTAGACGAATTTGGTGGCTTATGGACTGTTATGCCAATATATGGTACTTTGACACTTATAGTGGTACTTTCTTCAATGGGATTACCTGGTCTAAATGGTTTTGTAGGAGAATTCACTATTCTTTTGGGAGCTTTTGGTTCTGAAGCGTTAGGATCATATGCATACAGTATTATTGCCGCCTTAGGTGTTATATTAGCGGCGATTTACATGCTTTGGATGTTTCAAAAGATGTTTTTAGGTCCTTTAGTTAAGGAAAAAAATAGATTATTGCAGGATCTGAGTTTAAGTGAAATTGTTGTTTTAGTACCACTTATTATTTTGATTTTTTGGATAGGTTTGTACCCAAAACCATTTTTTGCTTTGATGAGTGCATCTGTAGGACAGTTGTCAGATGTTCTTAAAATTGGATCTGTTATAGTGTTACAGTAATTTATATAGTGTTGGTTAATTGATGAATATTGCAGAGCTAAATCTAACAGCAACGGTACCATTATTGTTTCTCGCAGCTTGGTCTTGTGTTTTGTTATTATTAGGATTGTGGATTCCAAAACATCGTATTCAAGTTGTTGGTTGGTTAGCTTTCTTGGGATTATTGATAAGTATTGTATTGCTTGTTTTTAATGCACCGTTAGAATCCCAGGAAGCATTTGGTGGTATGCTGGTTTTTGATGGTTTTGCGCTAGTTGTACACGTTTTGTTGTTATTAAGTAGTATGTTAGTCATATTGCTTTCTTTCCATTACATAAGAATTTATGAAAAAAACAATAGCGAATTTTATTCTTTGTTGATTTTTTCTTTATTAGGTATGATGATTTTGGCGGTAGCTAAAAATCTAATTGTCGTTTTCTTGGCTATCGAATTGCTTTCAATTCCTTTATATGTACTTGTTGGTTTAGATCGTGATGGATTGTGGTCACGAGAGTCAGCTCTAAAATATTTTCTTTTAGGGGCTTTTGCTTCGGCATTTCAGGTGTATGGAATAGCATTAGTTTATGGAGCAACACAGTCAACTGATTTTGTTAGTATTAGTTTGGCAATTGCTTCTCAAGGATCTACACCTTTAATGGTGAGTGGCTTAGGTTTGGTTCTAGTTGGTTTTTGTTTCAAAGTAGGAGTTGTTCCATTTCATATGTGGACCCCAGATGTTTATGAAGGAGCACCTACAGTTGTAACTGCTTTTATGTCAGTAGGTGCAAAAGTGGCTGGTTTTGCAGGTCTTGTTCGGGTTCTCTTTGGAGCTTTTGAGTTTTTAGTGTCTCAATGGGTAATGTTAGTAGTTGTTTTAGTTCTTTTTTCCACAATTGTTGGTAACATTAGTGCAATTTCTCAGAGTTCAATTAAACGTCTGTTAGCATTTTCATCTGTTGCTCATGCTGGTTATTTATTTGTAGCAATGGTAGCAGGAGGGCAAGGAGTAGTATCTGATTTTGCAGCTAGTGCAGTATTGTTCTATCTTATTGCATATGCATTAGCTAATGTAGGTGCTTGGGCTATTGTTATAGCTTTGGAAAGTAAAAATTCTGTCAATATTAAAGATTACGCTGGGTTGGTTAAAACAAATCCTGGATTAGCTGTTGCAATGACTATTTTCATATTGTCGCTAACAGGCTTACCGCCAACTATGGGTTTTGTGGCAAAGTTTTATGTTTTTCGTGCAGCTATCAATTTAGGTTATACATGGTTGGTGATAGCTAGTGTAATTACTGTGTTAATTTCTGCATATTATTATCTTCGTGTGATTGTGTTGATGTGGATGAAAGATGGTAATCTTGTAATTAAACTCCCCTTTTCATTTAATGTAGTACTCGTATTAACGTCTATTGTTACGTTGATTTTTGGAGTATTTCCGACTCCTATTATGTTGATATTGGAGAATTACATTAGAGGAATGTTTTGATTTTTGTCTAAAAGTAAGTAAGTCTTTATAGTTAGTTAGCACTAAATAAAAGAGTACTGAAATACAGGAGAAATCAGATGGATTCAAAATCTAAAATTCTTATTGCTGGAGAATCTTGGACTGTGCACTCTATACATCAAAAAGGATTTGATAGTTTTACTACTACAGAGTATGCTGAAGGTGTTAAGTGGTTAAAAGATGCGTTGGATAGTGGTGGATATGATATAGAATATCAGCCTGCTCATGTAGCAGCTACTGATTTCCCTAGCACATTAGAAGAGCTTAATATTTATGATTGTGTTGTATTAAGTGATATTGGTACTAATACTTTGTTGCTACATCCAGAGACTTTCGGGTCATCGCGTGCGCTTCCGAATCGTTTAGAAGTGATTGCTGATTATGTTCGCCATGGAGGTGGTCTTGTGATGATTGGAGGCTACTTGACTTTTCAGGGTATTGATGCAAAAGCCAGGTATCGAGGTACTCCCGTAGAAGATGTTTTACCTGTGATTATTGATTCGCTAGACGATAGGTCTGAACAACCTCAAGGTATAAAGCCAGTAGTTGTTGATGTTAATCATCCTATAGTGCGTGGTATAGAAACAGAATGGCCAATCTTATTAGGATATAATCGTGTTACTCCGAAAGATGATAGTAGTTTAATAGTTACTGTTGGTCAAGATCCATTAGTTGTTGCTAGTTCTATTGATAAAGGTAGATCAGTTGCTTTTACTTCGGATTGTGGTCCTCATTGGGCACCTCCTGCTTTTGTGGAATGGATAGGTTATGCAAAATTATGGCAACAGATTATAGGTTGGGCATCAGGTAACTAAGTGGCTAATTTAAATGTGATGCAGTGGGGAGATTCTAAAGCTGCTAAAGTAGTTGTTGGCTTGCATGGTATTACAGCAAATGCTGGTGCTATGACAGAACCTGCAAGGATGCTAGCCAATAAAGGTTGGAAATTTGTTGCTCCTGATATGCGTGGTCATGGTGAGAGTACAAGAAGTAATGGTGATTTTTCATTTGATAGTTTGATTGCTGATTTTGCTTCTAATATACCTTTAGAACCTGATGTCTTAATAGGACATTCATTTGGAGGTACTCTAGCTCAGATAGGTGTATTGCAAGGTGTATTTAAGCCAAAATCATTGGTGTTAGAGGATCCTGTTTCGTATTTTCCAGACAAACAAACACCATTGGATATGTTAGCATGGGATGAAGATAATCTTCCGCATGATATAGAAGGGTTGATTTCTATGAATCCGAAGTGGTCTCGTCTGGATGCGGCATGGAAATTGTTGTCTTTAGAACAGGTTGATTTTGATGATGCACGTAGTGCGTTTGCGGGAAACGCTCCTTGGGATTTGAGAGATTCAGCGATAGACTTAATGAAAATTACACCTACAATTTGGGTATTGCCTGAGGATAGTCGATTTGTTTCCGTAGATGACAAGAAAAAACTTGAGCAAGATCTTGGTACTGATGCTATATATGTTATTCCTAATGTAGGACATAGTATTCATAGAGATGATACTGAGCTTTTTGTGGAAATTGTGGAGAAAATTTCGGAGGGTTCATAATATTAACTTATGATTGATCCTGCAAATTATGTGTTTCAGTTTGGTGGTAATGATCCAATAGCAAAGGTTCAAGTAAAAACACCATTTACTGTTTATACTGAAGACGCGTTTTCTGGTAAGTTGGTTTCTATTGATGGTAAGCCGCGGCAGTTAGCACCTTTTCCAAATGTTAATCCATTGACAGGTCCTATAGAGATTGAAGGAGCGTCTAATGGTGACATTGTTGCTGTACATATATTAGAAATGATTCCTGGGCGAGATTGGGGGGTTTCCACAATCTCTCCAAACTTTGGGTTGTTATCAAGCAATCCGTTATCTCCTAATCTGCAATCAGAACAGAAAGAGTATGTGTGGATTTGGAATTTTAATAATAAAAGAAGTTCTTTAGTGACCCAGTCATCAAATGGTATAAGTATGACAGCAAAATACACACCTTTTTTTGGAACAATAGGAGTAGCACCATCTTATGGTGAGATTAGACTTGGTGTTGTACCAGGTGATTTTGGTGGCAATTTAGATTTGGCTGATGTAGGTCCGGGAGTGACATTGTATTTGCGGAGCAACATTGAAGGAGCCCATTTATATTTGGGAGATGGGCATTATGCTCAGGGTGATGGTGAAATAACAGGAACCGCAATTGAAGGTTCATTTAATAGTAGTGTAATAGTAGATGTTTTGAAGTCAGAAGAGTTGATTTCATGGCCGCGCTTCGAGAGTGATAGTCATATTGGTGTTGTGGGATGTACTCGTCCTTTGGATGATGCTGTGAAAATATCAGTTACTGAGTTGGTTGATTGGGTTGCTCGTATTACTGATTTGAATCAAGCAGATTCACATCAGTTGGTGAGCCAGAACTGTACTCTACGTATAGGTAATATGGTAAACCCTCAGTTTAGTGTAATGTGTCTTATTCCTAAGACAGCTTTAGGTGACCATATATCGATATATTCTAATGTACATCAAACTTTGTCTATTAAAAAATAGAGCTAATTTGATTCTTCATATTTTCAGATGCTATTGCTCTATGACTGACAGTATTCTTGCTGTTTTCATCTAGTTCAGCCATAGTACAACTTTTTTCCATCAAATAAAAGATTGGATCATACCCAAATCCATTTGAACCTCTATCGGATTCTGTGATCATTCCTTTACATACACCTTCTGTAGTTATTGTTTTGTTAGGTTGAACAACAGTGAGTGCAAGTGTACATTTGAATTGTGCATGTCTTTTAATCCAGGGGATTGAGTACATTTCTTGAAGTAATAACATGCGTTTTTGATCATAGTTGGTATGTATACCTCCGTATCGTGCTGTGTGTATTCCAGGACGACCGTCTAGTGAGTTAACTATTAGTCCTGAATCATCTGAAAGACAATTCAACCCAGTTATTTTAGAATATTGCTGAGATTTAATGATAGCGTTTTCTTTAATAGTTTTCCCATTTTCTTCTACTTCTATTTCTATACCCAGGTCATTGAGGGTGATAAATTCGACTGGCAAATAGGCCATTAGTTTTTGTATTTCTTTAGCTTTGTTGTTGTTATGTGTAGCGATTACTATTGTTGTTTTCATAAGATTACTATTTTATAAAAAATATCCAATATATACGGTTTACTAAAAATAACTTACCATATGTTCCGGAAAACCTTAAATGTAATTGACTGTCATGATTGTGCGTGATATAATCTTTGTTAGTCCTCGTTACCAGTAATATAGAGTTATTTTTGTAGATAGTTTAATACATTGTGGTGTAGTTTGGTAAAACTTAATAGAAGTATTTTAAAGATTAATGTAGGTCATGTACTTAACAAATCAGTTGGTTTTGTCAAGTTAATAGAGATAGATGAGAAGTTAGTCTCTGTATCAAAAGATGTGGTTGTGAATCGTTTGTTGGCAAAGCTTAAGTTTACAAATACTCATCCAGGAATATTAGTTTCTGGTGAAATAGACGCAAAGTGTATGACGGAATGTATTAGATGTCTTGTACATTATGAAAATGTAACTCAGATGAATGTTTCGGAACTATATACAGTATCGAACCATGAACAATCTGAATTTCAGGTGGATGATAAGTGTATTTTGGATTTGGGACCATTGTTTAGAGAGTTGTTGCTAGTTGAAGAACCAATTAGAGTGTTGTGTCAACAGGATTGTAAAGGTTTGTGTGTTGATTGTGGGGTCAATTTGAATAGTCAAAGCTGTAAATGTGATTGAGTGATGTTAGATAAGATAGCATACATTAACTAGATTATAGAGGGAGTCATATGATTGATACAGTATTAGAAGAATCGTCAGATCTCTTAACAGAATTAGTAGAAAGAGCTAGTGAATTTGGTTACTTGACACAGGAAGACATTCTTCAGCTAATTCCACAAGCTGAAGAACCATCAGTTTTAGAAGAATTATTTAGGTTTTTGGCTGATGTAGGTGTGGATGTTCAGATTGATGAACACGGTGTGATTGATGCAGTGGATCAGGAAGAGGGTAAGGATGACTTATACAAATCTAAACATTCAATGTTTGATTTATCACATATCTCTGTTGATGATAGTGTGGGTTTATATCTTAAGGAAATGGCTAGTGTACCTTTGTTAAATACTGAGGAGGAAATAGATCTTGCTCAGCGATACGAAAAAGGCAAAAAAGCTTCACGTAAACTTAAGAAAAATGATAATTTGTCTATGGATCAGGAGATAGAATTACAGGGTCTACTTGATGATGGCGAATTAGCACGAGCGCATATTATTAAGGCTAATACTCGTTTAGTTGTATCAGTTGCAAAAAAGTATGTTGGTCAAGGTGTGCCTTTTCTAGACCTTATTCAAGAAGGAAATTTGGGCTTAATGAAAGCAGTTGAAAAATTCGATTATCGCAGAGGTTTTCGTTTCAGTACATATGCAACTTGGTGGATTAGGCAGACTATTACTCGTGCTGTTGCTGATCAGAGTCGTACTATACGTGTTCCGGTACACATGAATGATAGGATTCGTACTTTGTATAAGACTGCATATAAACTAGAGCAAAAATATGGTAAGCAGCCTACACCTGAAGAATTAGCTGCAAAATTAAAACTTGATCCGGAATATGTAAGGTGGATGTTTAAAGTTTCGTGGCAACCTATGTCTTTGGAAGAGCCATCAGGAGAGGATGGAGATACAGAGTTAGGACAATTTATAGAAGATGATAATGTTCAGACTCCGGGTCAGTCGGCTCATGAGAACTTGTTACACTCAAAGGTAGAGGAAGTATTAGCAACATTGTCTCCACGTGAAGCTTGTATTCTGCGTATGAGGTTTGGTTTACCCAATGGACATGCTCATACTCTTGAAGAGGTAGGTCGTAAGTTTGGCCTTACTCGTGAACGTATAAGACAAATTGAAGGTAAAGCTTTAAGACGTTTGCGACATCCTCGTAGAGCAAGGATGTTAAGAGAATATTCATCATAAAGGGTGAAGAAAAAAGTGCTTAAGGTAGGTGATAAGGCTCCTCATTTTTTACTTCCATCATCGAATGGGGAAACTGTTGATTTAAATAAATTATTAGGAAAAAAAATAGTATTATTTTTTTATCCGAAAGATAACACACCCGGTTGTATCAAAGAGGTTTGTAGTTTTCGTGATGTATATACTGAAATAAAGAAACTAGGAGTTGTGTTATTGGGTGTAAGTGCTGATAGTTTGAAATCACATAATAATTTTGTATCAAAGTATGAATTGCCGTTTGTGTTACTATCTGATATTGATAAATCAGTAGGAAAGGCATATTTTGCTTGGGGTCCAAAAAAGAGAAACGGTCGTGAATATATGGGTATGCACAGGGTGACTTATATTATTGATGAGAAGGGACATATTTTTCATGTATGGTCAAAAGTTAGTCCTACTAATCATGGCGTGGAAGTTTTAGAAATTATCAATTCGCGCCCATAGCTGCACTTATAAATTTTTCGTTAACACGTAAAGCAAACTTTTCTTTATAATTAGAGTTATGTCAAAACCTATATTAGTAGCTGTTGCTTGGCCATATGCCAACGCGGAAATCCACGTTGGAAATATTTCTGGTGCATATCTGCCTGCAGATATTTTTGCTCGTTATCATAGATTATTAGGCAATCAAGTATTGATGGTATCGGGTTCAGATGCTCATGGTACTCCTATTACAGTTCGAGCAGATTCGGAATCCAAGAGTCCCGAAGAAATATATTCTCATTATCATGAAGGTTTTTTGAAATTGTTTGTTGATTTAGGTATAACATATGATCTTTTTACTACTACACATTCAGACAATCATTTCAATGTAGCGCAAACAGTTTTCAACAGGTTGTTGGAAAATGGATTTTTGTATAGGGAAATAGAGCAGCAATGGTATTCATCGAAGTCTAACAGATTTTTGCCGGACAGGTATATTGAAGGTACATGTTATCTTTGTGGTTATGATGAAGCTAGAGGTGATCAGTGTGATAGTTGTGGTCATATACTAGACGGAAAAAAATTGTTGCAACCACGATCTAAAACAGGTGACAAATCATTGGAATTACGTGAAACAGAACATTATTTCATTGATTTAGTAAAACTGTCAGATCAAATTAGTCATTATTTGTCAACTGATAAATCACATTGGAGGGCTAATGTGCTTAAGCCATCATTATATACAGTTGATGAAATTGGTCTACATGGCAGAGCAATTACCAGAGATTTGGATTGGGGTATACCTGTACCTTTGGATGGTTGGGATGACAAGTGCTTGTATGTATGGTTTGAAGCAGTTATAGGGTATTTATCTGCTTCAATTGAGTGGGCATCTAATAATAATGAACCATTTTCATGGCATCAGTGGTGGTATAACGACGATTGTTTGAGTTATTATTTTATTGGTAAAGATAATATACCATTTCATGCTGTAATTTGGCCTGCAGAATTGATTGGTGTTAGTCAACTCAGTGGTGATGATTTGTCCACCAAATTAAATTTGCCTTATGACGTTCCGGCAAATGAATTTATGAATTTAGAAGGAGAAAAGATTTCAGGCAGTCGTAATTGGGCTGTATGGGGTTTAGATGTTGTGGAGCGTTATGGGGCGGATGCAGTACGATATTATTTGACTGTAAATATGCCTGAGACTAAGGATACAGATTGGTCTTGGTCAGATTTTCAACAACGCAATAATGATCAATTAGTTGCAACTTGGGGAAATTTAGTGAATAGAGTTTTAAATTTTGCGTACAAAAATTTTGATGCAAAAGTGCCTGATCCTAAGAAACTTCGCAACGAAGATCAAACTTTGCTAAATACCATCAACCAAGGATTTGATGAAATAGGTAGATTGATAGAGTTAGTAAAAATGAGACAGGCTTTACAAGAAGCATTTAGGTTAGCATCAGACGTGAATAAATATCTTGAAGATCAGGCGCCTTGGTTTACAATTAAATCTGATTTGGATGCAGCATCTAAATCTATATATACAGCTTTAAGAGCTATAGACTCATTAAAAATTGTTTTTTCTCCGTTTTTGCCATTTAGTTCAGAGCAATTACATGTTTATTTGGGATACAAGGGAAGTTTATTTGGTGATCAATCTATTAGGAATGTGCAAGATAAGAGGTGGTCTCGTTCATTATTAGAATATTCTCACAAGGGTGCAACAGGATTATGGAAACCTAGTGAATTGCCTGTTGGACAAGAGATACATAAACCAGATACACTTTTTCAAAAATTGGATGAAGAAATTATTGAACAGGAGATGTCTCGTTTGGGAGATTAGACAATATGAAAAAATTGTCTAACGTATGTTTAGCAGGGATTATTTTTATAATAATTTTATATTTTTTAGTAGGCTTTTTGTATATTTTCAATGTTCCTCAATGGCAATCTCCAGATGAACCCGCACATTACAATTATATTAAATATGTAGCATTGACTGGCACCTTACCTATTTTGCAATTGGGAGATTACAATCAATCTGATATAAATAATTTAATGAAAATTGGATCTTCATTAAATTTTGACATTGACTCTTTGAAATATGAAGCGCATCAGCCTCCTTTGTATTATGTTTTGTTAGCGCCAGTATTTGTCATATTTGAAGGTTCAATTATTGTACTTCGGTCTGTTTCCTTATTGTTAGGTGCATGTGTAATTATCTTATCTGTGCTCGTGACAAGAATAGTTGTTTTGGACAATACTCCAGTAATTTTAGCTGTTGCTGGATTTGTTGCATTTTTACCACAACATGTTGCAATGATGGCATCAATTAATAATGATAGTCTAGCTGAAGTCGTTATTCTTCTAGGAGTTCTATCAACTTTGCGTGATGACAAGCCATGGATTATAGGGATCATTATAGGTTTGGGTTTTTTGACAAAAATGACAACGTATTTTCTGATAGTTATAGGTTTGTTTGGTGTTTTATATGGATCTTCTAAAGCAAATAATAAGTTTATGCTTGTATTACAAGTGATTTTCCCCAGCATTTTATTAGGATCAGTTTTTTGGTTGCGAAATATATATACATATGGATGGCCAGATTTGTTTGGATTGATTATTCATTCAGATGTTGTAATTGGTCAACCTCTTACTATTGATTGGATTAATAGTTTGGGCTTGGTAGAGTATTTGGTAAGATTTTTGAATACAACTTTTCATAGTTTTTGGGGACAATTTGGTTGGATGACAATACCTATGAACACAAGTATATATTTTATCCTTAAGTTAGTTTTTGTATTGGTTATTATTGGTTGTTTCTCATTAGGGAAGTATAGTTCAGTGAAACTTAAAATGTATTCGCGCAATGTTGTTTTGATGCTAGGGATGATTTTGTTAGTTGTTAGTCAATATATTTGGTATAACTTGTCTTTTGTACAGCATCAGGGTCGTTATTTGTTTCCATCTTTGTCCGCTATTGCATTGTTTTATGTATTTGGTATTTCCGGTTGGACTGGTTTACTATTTTCCAGAATATTAAATTATAAGAAAATAGGGTATTGGGCCCCAGTTGCTTTAGTACCTATTTTGATTGTTTTAGATATATATGTTTTGTATTATGTGATAATACCTGGATATGCCTAGATGATTTTTATCTTTGACAGTATGTATTCTATATGATACACTTCGCGCCGAATTTAGGTAGTTTAGTCTCAAGGGGGCTTTTGGTATTAGGTTGTAAGCTGGTATGTGTTGCAAACAACTGGATAAATGTGAAAGACGTAACCCGACGGGGAAGAATATGCCGCCGGGTTTTTTTATTGGAGTAAAAAATAAATGGTAGAAAAAAAATTAAAGATAATTCCTTTAGGTGGTTTTGGGGAAGTTGGTAAAAATATGATGTTAGTAGAATATGAAGAGGAGATTTTGATTATTGATACGGGTTTGATGTTTCCTGAAAGTAATATGTTAGGAGTAGATTACATAATTCCTGACTTCAGTTATTTAGATGATAAGCTTGACAAGGTTCGTGGTATTGTCATTACACATGGACATGAGGATCATACGGGTGCAATACGACATGTTGTATCGAAAATTGATGCTCCAATTTATGCTACTCCTTTTACCTGTGGATTGTTGAGAAATAAATTGCGACAAGCAAAATCTTATGACATGTCTAAGTTGAAAGAAATTAGATCTGGTGATGAGATAGAGATAGGTTTGTTTAAGGTTGAACCGTTTCATGTGTGTCATAGTATTCCTGATTCGGTTGGTTTAGCTATTACAACACCTATGGGTTTGATAGTGCATTCAGGAGATTTCAAACTTGATAAAACACCAACTGATGGATGGTGTACTGATTTGAGGAAGTTAGATGAGTTTGCAGAAAGAGGTGTGCTTGCACTTTTATCTGATTCAACTAATGCTGATCAACCTGGTTGGACTAAGTCAGAATCTGTTATAGATGATGCTTTAGATAATGTGTTTAGTCAGGCTCATGGCAGAGTATTGGTAGCAACCTTTGCTTCATTGGTTTCGCGTGTACAACAAGTACTAAATGCAGCCGATAGACATGGTCGTTATGTTGCAATTGTCGGTACATCCATGATTAACAATACTAAGATGGCTCTTAAATTGGGTTATATTGATGATCCAAATAATGTGTTGGTTTCGCTTGATAAAGCTTTGGACTTACCCAAAGCTAAAGTAGCTTTGATGATGACTGGCTCTCAAGGTGAACCTTCATCAATATTAGCTCGATTGTCTGTAGGAAGAAATCGACAATTTGATTTAGAGGAGAATGATACAGTAGTTGTGTCTGCGCATCCTATACCCGGTAATGAAGAGTTGGTTTCTCGTACAATTAATAGACTGATTCAGAAAGGTGCAAAAGTTATTTATGATCCAATAGAATCTGTACATGTTTCTGGTCATGCAAAATCTGAGGAACAAAAGCAACTAATTCAAATGGTTGAACCAAAGTATTTTATTCCTATTCATGGTGAGTTGCGGATGCTGCATGCACATGCATCACTAGCCGAACAGGTTGGAATGGAAGCTAAGGATATAGCTGTTGTTGAGAATGGTACTATTCTTGAACTTACCACAGATAGCATTAAAGTTGGAGAAAGATATCCAGGGAGTTATGTGTATGTAGATGGCAAAAGTGTTGGAGATATAGGTCCGCAAATTTTACGAGAGCGGGATAGACTAGGTAGTGATGGATTTGTAATGGTAAATATAATTCTTGATATTGAAACTCAGGAAATATTGAAAGAACCAGTTATTACTACCAAAGGTTTTTTGTTTGGTAATGAGGATGTTGAATTAATTGGAAAAGCAAAGAATAAGGCAAAAAATGCTATTGATCGTCATGCTAAGGAAAATGTTGTGCAGAAACTTGAACAATCTTTAGCAGATTATTTCTATAGTCAAACTAATCGTAGACCATATATATGTGTTTTATTGAATGAAGTGTAAATTATATTCCTAGAGGCCATGTAGGTTTTGCATCTATTGTAATGTTGTCATAATGACCTGTTTCAAATCTACGAAAGCCTGCAGATGCTATCATTGCTGCATTGTCTGTACACAAATGTTTTGGTGGAAAGTATACAGGCAACTTGCCTGCTCGTTCTATGATTGCATTTTGCAAGAATGTGTTAGCTGATACTCCGCCAGTTACAAAGATACATTTAGCATTATATTTTACCGATGCTTGCACCACTTTTTCTTGTAATACTTCAACAAGTGCAGATTGAAAGCTTGCAGCTATATCAGCAACTGGTAAATCTACTGATTCAGCACTTCGACCCATATTAACTTCAGGGAATCTCTGTTGTATTTCTCGTACTACTGCAGTTTTGAGACCACTAAAGGAAAAGTCCCAACTATTATCTAACCATACTCTAGGAAAATCGAATTGACTACTGTTGCCGTTTAAAGATGCTTGTTCTAAGTGTGGTCCACCAGGATAAGGTAGACCTAATAATCTACCAATTTTATCGAAGGCTTCACCTGCTGCGTCATCTAAAGTTCCTCCTAAACGCTCATATTCCATATGGTTTTTCATAAGGAGCATTTCTGTGTGACCACCTGATACTATAAGTACTATAATGGGGAATTCAACTTCTTCATTATATTCACTTAACCAAAGCGAATAAATATGTCCTTCAAGGTGATTAATTCCCAATAATGGTAAATTGGCACCTAATGCAATTCCTTTAGCTGTATTAATGCCTACTAGTAATGATCCTACGAGACCCGGTCCTCTTGTAACTGCAATAGCTGAAATGTCATTTAGACTAACATGGGCTTCAGATAATGCTTGTGCAATGATTGTGTCAATTATTTCTATGTGAGCACGTGAAGCCATTTCGGGATATATTCCTCCATACTTAGCATGAAGTTCATTTTGTGATGCAACTATGTTTGAAAGGATAGTTGTACCTTCTTCAATCACAGATGCTGCAGTTTCATCACATGAGGTTTCAATTCCTAAAATTCTTGTAGTCACTTGAATATTTCCTATTGTTTATATGGGAATAACTAATTCTTTATCAAATTCACCAATAGTTTCTGGAAATCCTGTTGTTGGATTAATCCAGATATAGTCTTCTACTCTAATGCCGATATTGTCATTTGGATAGTATAACCCTGGTTCGATAGTTAGTGTCATTCCAAGTTGAACAAAATCGTTGTTTGAAACAGTTTCAGATAATCGTGGATACTCATGTACGCTGAGACCTATGCCATGCCCTAATGTATGAACATAACCATTGTTTGTTCCAGGAAAAGATCGAGTAGTTTTATGACCTAATTCTTCAAAATAGTCGTTTACTAGTTTTTGTGCTGATGCACAACTTTGATTGGCACGTATATTATCAATTGCTATTTTATGTGCAATAATCACAGCTTCATATAGACGTTCTATTTGGGGAGATGCATGACCGATACACCAGGTACGTGTGAAATCATAGAAATATCCTCCTCCATATTCACACGGGAAATAATCAAAAATAATTGTTTCACCAGGACAAATAGGAGTATTGGGCGCTCCACGTGAATGAGGTATTGATGAATCTTTTCCTATCGAAAATATCAGTCCCTCTGGATTTTCGAGATTTTGTTCGACACTCCATTTTCGAATGAGGTTTTGTATATGACCTACAGTTATTATGGTTCCAGATTGACTAACAAGTTTGTTGTTTATTATTTTGTGTGATGCAATGTAATTGCGAGTTTCGTTCACAATATATAAAGCTCTGTCGGCGACTGACTTAATACGTTCAATTTCAAGTTGATCTTTAGTTGTTTGCATAGTTTGTATAATGTTTGGCGTATTCTCAGCGACAAATGATACATTAGGTAATTTCGAACTCAAGATTTTATAGAGGCTTAAGGTATACCCTTGTTCTTCTCTACCATATATACCGACT
>DBHI01000084.1:17162-21008 GCA_002296125.1 Anaerolineales bacterium UBA832
TCTCTTGTTTTTCTGTAATTGAATTCTGGAATTCACTGAGTTGAAGTATTTGTAATTCCGAAGACCGTGCTTCATCTCTTTCCATACCTATTACAATTAATACTGCTTCAGAATCTCTTTTTTTCACTAACATACTATGTTCGCCAATTTGAGATCCGTTAGTTAAATAGTACATAGCAGGGTTGTTTCTTGTGCTGCCAGTTACAAAAATTGCATCAAGATCTCGTTGTTTCATTAAATTGTCTATGTCATTTTTCATGTTTTTGGCAGTTTAACCTGAGAGTTTGTTGATTGTGGTTGCAATTGTTTTGTCATCATTAGGTTGTACTGTTCGTAGATCAATAATTATTTGATCATCTTTAATTCGGGTAATTATTTTGTGTTGTCTAAGTATTTGAGTGAATTGAGATGGGGAATTTACGGCAATACTAACTAGGAATGTAGGTAAGGTTTCTCCAGGTAGACTGCCACCTCCAATTGTAGATAGACCGGCAACGACTTTACCATCTATTTGATCCGCTAATATTTTTGCTCGTCTTTGAATTGTTTCTACATTCATTGATATCATTTGCCATACAGGAATTTTTTCTATAGCCTCATTTTTGATGTAATGTAAAAGAGTAGCACTTAGACCGGCTAGACATAGCTTGTCTGCTCTTATTGCTCGTGCAAGAGGATGTTTTCTCAGAATACTAATATAATTGGTGTTCCCAATTATGATTCCAGCTTGTGGTCCACCCAGCAATTTGTCTGCTGAGAAACAGACTAAATTTGCACCAGCTGATAAGCTTTCTTGAATCATTGGCTCATGAGTTAAACCAAAATTACTTGTGTCAATTAATGTACCTGAACCAATATCATCTACAATTGGGATATTATACTGGTGTCCAATTGATACTAGTTGTTTAATTGTTGGCTCCGTTGTAAATCCAATAATATTATAGTTACTGTGATGGGCACGCAATATTAATGCTATATTATTAGTTTTGATGACATTAAGGTAATCATCAATATGTGTTCGGTTTGTAGTACCGATTTCAATCATTTGCACACCAGACTCTTTAATTACATCTGGTATGCGGAATCCGCCTCCGATTTCAATCAGTTGTCCTCTTGATATAGCTATACTTTTTTGAAAAGCTAAGGCTTTTAGGATTAATATGATAGCAGCAGCGTTGTTGTTGACAACTAGAGCATCTTCTGAACCAGTTACTTGACATATCAATCTTTCAGCATCTTTTCCTCGTTGACCACGTTGTCCTGAATCCAAATCAAATTCGATTGTATTGTAACTTCCACTTATGTCTGCAATAAGATTTTGTGCTTCTGTTGATAATGGTGCTCTGCCTAAATTGGTATGAAGGATGACTCCAGTTGCATTAATTATAGGATTGAGTGATATCTCTGTTTCACGATTAAGTCGATTTTCAATCTTGTTTATGAGATCAATATAACTAGGAGATTGATCTAAATTGTTTTTCAGAATTTGGTTTCTTTCTTCTTCGAGAATTATTCTTGTAATTTGCTTCAGTAAGGGTAGCCCAAATGTCTTTTGAAGATCTTTTGCTGTTTTGGAATGTATCAGTTTATTTACTGATGGAAGTTTACGCAGAGTTTCATTTGTCATAGTGATAATTAGGATTCCATAAACTTCGTTCGCGGATTTCAATGAGCCATTCAATTCCTATTATTATGCTAATAACTAATATACTGATGTTCCACGTAAGTGCTCTTCCTAGTTGTAGCCATGTGAGAATAGAGACAATGACTCCAACCCATATAGATCTTCTAAGAAGTACATTAACTTTAATTGGTTTTTTGTCGAATCGTTTAGACAGGAATACAACAAATGGCATTGCAGTTCCTGTTATAGCACTTGTTCCTAGTACAAAAAATAACCATCTGGCTTCTACAGTAGGTACTGTCAGTAGAAGTAATGATAATACACCTCCCCAACCGATAAATATTAATGTTGCTGATGTAATATATATTTCTATAAGTCTGTCAGTGATTTTTTCTGTATTCATTGGTCAAATTATATCTCACCCTTAGGACTCGTAACAGTGGATTCATATATTGCAATAATTATATATAGTCACATATTTGATTAGCGATTGTTGATAATTATGATAATGATGGTACTTAATATCATACTAGTACCAAATGGTATTGTGCTATATGGCTTGTAGTTTTTTCTTGTGAAGATAGATAGAGCTACAATACCATTGATGAAAATTCCTAGCAATAAGGCTTGGAATAATAATGACCAACCTGTTATTATCCCAATGACCAATCCTAGTTTTACATCTCCCATACCAAGTACCGTGATAGTATCTTGTATGTCATGTTTACTCATTAGTAACTTTTTGTATAATTTTCCTCCAATAAATAATGTTAACATGATTATATAACTTATAAAACCTGGTAATAGAATGGTTATTATATCTACAGAAGAATTTGCGCCATTTGTTTCTACTAATTTTGATAGTAAAGCAATTAATCCTGTAGTGTGTAATGTGGAATTAAATATTATTTTGTGTTGAGCATCTATTTTCGCAATCAAAGTTAGACAAGATAAAAGTAATATAAGTGTAATTAATTGGGTGTGTGACTGTACTGAGTATGCTAATATTAGCATAACAATTGTAAAAACTACTTCTAACAGCACTTCTATTGTCCACAAATTGGTTTCATAACCGCAAATGCAGTTTCTAAAATACAAACGAGAGATAGCAAATAACCTTGTTGGTTTAAGGGGTTTTAAACAATTGGAACATTTAGGATATGTGATATAGTTGCAACTAGGTAATTGAGTTGATATGTGATTAATTGTTGCAGCTAGAAAAATTCCACAGCATCCTATTATGATTATTTGTCCAATTGACACTGATTATTTGCTCTTATCATTAGTTTTGATATCATAATTGGTATTGTAAAATAATACTATGAAAAATAATACTGTATCTAGTTTTCCAGCTACTGATAATCTTAGTATTGTATCTGCTATAGTTGCATTAGGTTTGTTAGCATCTCGATTCTTAAACATTCCTGGTAGGTCAATTAATCTTATTGTTTTTGGGTCTCCATTTGCAATTATGATTGATGGCCAGGTAATCATGATATTTTTAGTTGTGGGATTGACTTTTGTAGGTGCAGATATGGTGATGCGGAATCATCCTGTTTTTAACGATTCTCATGTAATTGGTCCATATTATCATTGTGTAGGTCCTGTTTCCATTATTCTTTTGACATCTATTTTAATAAATAGAGTACAAAATAGTTCTATATGGTTGATAAGTGTATTGGTGTCCATAATATTGCTTGCATTTGTGATTTATATGGAGTACAGATCGATTGTACAGTCTAAATCTCAGTATATTAATTTGTGGTTGATTGCTGTTTATTATCTATCATTATTTGGATGGTTTGTGTGGATCGAAAATATACAGATTAGGTCTATTCTTTCATCAAGTGCACTTTGTGTGATGACTAGTTTGTTGTCTGCACGGGTATTGTTTTTGTTGGGTGTGTCACCTTCAAGATCTATGAAGACTGGTTTTGTGTTAGGAATTCTTGTAGGGCAAGTTGTATGGGTTGGAAGCTACTTGGTTTTGTCACCTATTGTTGTTTCTACATTCTTATTACTGATGATACATTTTGCTATTGGATTGATAACTAATAATGACAAGACAACAAAAATTACTAGTGTGGTGATGGAATATGGAATTGTTGCAATGATTCTGTTGTTGATAGTTGTATTTGTAGACATGTTGTAACAAATTAGTAGTCCAAAATTGTTCCCTTTAGTGATGCATTGGATAAATTAGCATTAGACAGATCAGCATT
>DBHI01000084.1:21360-25203 GCA_002296125.1 Anaerolineales bacterium UBA832
TAGACAGATCAGCATTAGACAGATTAGCATTAGACAGATTAGCATTAGACAGATCAGCATTGGATAGATCAGCATTGGATAGATCAGCATTGGATAGATTAGCATTTCTAAAATTAATACCGGAAAGATTGTATGTGGCGCAAACAACATATGGCTTAGGTATACATGTAATGTTGGGGTTATTTGTTGGTTCTGGAATTGTAGTTGAAGAAACTACTGTAGATGCAATTTCAATTTGATTTGCAAAAACATCTACTGCTGCCCCAGCCATTTCATCAGGAGATGGTATGCAAGAAGACAAAAATAGATTGAGAACTATGGCTGTAAATATGTTGTGTGTTTGATTTCTATTGTTCCGATTTTTTTTGGTTTGAGGTGCATTAATAGTCATGAATAAAAATAAGGTGCACAAATTACCTATTTGTTTAGGATGTTGTAGATCACAAATGTTATTCGAATAGCGTAAGTAAAGGTCCTAATACTAAAGCTATTGCCACTATTATCCCAAAGATCACTAAAATCGGATTGCTTGAAGTGTTTTTTGTTCTATTTGTTTGTTTATGTTGTTTCTTGTTGGATTTTTTTGACATTTTAATATTTTGTTATTTTTGTTATTCTTGATTATGAGATGCTGGATCAGCAGTAATTGTACCAGTTAAGCGTTTTGCTCTCCATCCTATTAGTCTCTCAGTACCATTCATGAGTCTTTTAATATTTGGTCGTAATGCCCATAATTGTAATATAAAACATATTACTCCATAATAGATATATGCACCTGGTGCTGATCCATTTTGAAATCGCATAAACATTATAGCAGTAGTAATTATTGCCCCTGACATAGTTGCAACTGAAGCATATCCAATACCAAATAAGATGGCAGCTCCAGCTGGAATTATGATTGCTCCATTCCATATCCATAATCCAATTGCACCACCTACAGTGGTAACGCCTCCTGCTCCACCTCCTAATATGATTTTTTCACGACCTGTACGTGGATCAACTATTGATTCTCGCAAAAAAATAGAATGATTATGTCCTAACACGGCTGATGTTCCAGCTATCACATGTACCCAGGGTGCTTCTGGCATCCACAAGCGTGCTATTAAGATTGGTAAAATACCTTTAATTAAATCCAAAATTGCTGTAGTAATGCCAGCCCATATTCCTGCTGCTCGCATGACATTTGTAGCACCTGATCTACCACTACCTATTTTTCGGATATCTTTACCAGTCATTTTCTTGACTATTAACAATCCTACTGGTACGGCACCGATTATATATCCTGCTATAAATATTATTGCTATTGAAAGTAGTATCATATAAGTCTTGTCCTTTTGAATAGTTGCATTCTACAGATCAGAAATCTGTAAAGATATTTCTTCTACTTTTCCTTTCACAATACTATAACCTCTCATAGACCATTTAGTTCTGGTATTTCTTGCTATGATTATATGTATTACTTTAGGATAATACGCTTCAGCAATATCTGTTGTTGATGGAATGGCTTTACCTCTTGGATGAGAATGAAATATTCCAATGAATTCTTCACCGCGCAATTCAATAGTTTTCATTGCATTGAGTTGATCAATTGGATCAAGTATGTAACGTACAGGACTCTTTTGTGCATTACGACCAGGATAAACACTAGTCACATGACCCGGTTGACCTCCTAATAGTCCACATGCTTCGTAAGGAACAGTCTTTTCTGAATGAGCTATCATAGTATTTTTATGAGATTGTGTTAAAAATAAGATTTGTTTCATGTTGTTATATTTAATTATACCAATCTTGACTGTCACTTGATACACTTTTATAATTTGTCATCTTAATAAGAATACATGAGTTTTATGAATATGGTTGATAAAGATAAGTTGTCACGTGCTACCGAAGATTATTTGAAGTCTATTTATGAATTAGAGAGAGAAAATAGTCCAGTATCTACAAATGCTTTGGCACTGAAAATGGGTTTTGCTCCTTCGTCCATTACTGGTATGTTAAAAAAGATTTCAACCAATTCTCCTACATTAATTAATTATGAGGCGAGGAAAGGTGTTGTACTAACAAATGTAGGGCAGAAGGTTGCATTAGAAATTATACGTCACCATAGATTAATAGAATTGTATCTAACAAAAGCATTGGGGTATTCATCCGACAAAGTTCATGAGGAAGCAGATCGTTTAGAGCATGTGATATCTGAAGAATTTGAAGATAAAATAGCTTTAATACTGGGCGATCCTAAGATTGATCCGCATGGCGAACCTATTCCGAGTAAGGATGATACAATAATAGACAAAGATCAATAATTGCTAGAATATATATAATGGTTGTTGATTGACCAACGATTTATTGAATGCCTCCCTGAGTTAGTTTGTATATGTCTCCTAATTTTTGATCAATTTCTTGAATTGTTACAAGCTTATCTTGATCTTTATGTTTAAGTGTTTGAGCCTCGATTTTTTCTGCAGCTATCTGACGGATAGAAAGATTACGTTTCATAGCTTCCTTTACTAATTCGCCTGCTTCAAGGTATCCAATTATTGGATTTAATGCAGTTGCAACAATTGCATTCTTACTTAACCAATTTTCAGCTTTTTCACTATTTGCCGTAATACCTCGTACACATTTTTCATCAAATGCAGATACTGATCCAATCATTACTTGCATCATTTCAAAGAGATTATGTGCAATGATTGGCATCATAACATTTAGTTCAAGCTGACCAGCTTGCGAAGCTAATGCTATAGTATGATCACAACCTTGTATATGGTACATTGCTTGGTTCAACATTTCTGCTAATACAGGATTTACTTTACCAGGCATTATTGATGATCCGGGTTGTACCGCTGGTAGTCTGATTTCATCTAAGCCAGTTGATGGTCCTGAAGATAATAACCTAATGTCATTAGCGATACGATTAAGCGTCATTGCTGTAATTTTTATACTTGATGAGAATTCAGCTGCATCTGACAATGATTGCATACTTTCAAATAAATTATCGGACTCAAGTAATTCAATACCAGTGATTTTAGTGAGTTGTTTAATCATATAGCTATGATAATTTTGATGTGCATTTAATCCAGTACCTGTGGCAGTTCCTCCAATACCCAAACGCCTTAATCCTTGGGAGCTCTTAATGATTCGTTCTCGATCACGCTCTATAGCTTTAGCATATGCACTGAATTCTTGACCTAATCTAACAGGTACTGCATCTTGGAGATGTGTACGACCGGATTTTACAATATCATCAAATTCAACTGATTTTTTTATGAACGTATTACATAGTTTTTCAAGACTTTGCAACAATTCATCCAATCTCCATAGACATCCAATACGAATAGCAGTTGGAATTGTATCGTTTGTACTTTGTGCCATATTAACGTGGTCATTAGGATTTACAAGCTCATAGTTACCTTTGGTGCCACCTAATTTTTCTATTGCTATATTGGCAATCACTTCATTTGTATTCATATTGTGTGATGTTCCAGCACCTGCTTGAAAAGGATCTACTTGAAATTCGTCATCGAACTTGCCAGACATTACTTCTGTTGCTGCGAAAGAAATAGCGTTTGATTTTTCTTCATCAAGTAATCCTAAAGTTTGGTTTACTTCAGCTGCAGCTTTTTTAATTGCAGCCATTGACCATATGAATGCTCTCCAAGGACGTAGACCACTTATTGGAAAATTTTCAATAGCTCTCGTGGTTTGAATACCAAAGTAGCAATCCGCAGATATGGTTTTTTCTCCTAAGGAATCTTTTTCAATTCTTTTTGATGTCATAGCTCACCTATTTTAATATAAAAATAAGTGAGAGGTTTTGAAAGTTCCTCTCACTTAATATTTGAT
>DBHI01000084.1:25549-45216 GCA_002296125.1 Anaerolineales bacterium UBA832
ATGTTGCATTGTTTTTCTAATCATCTAGTGCGTCATATCCAGGACCATCTTCAAAATAATCATAGTTGGGTTGTATATCTTCTGTAAAATCTACTACCTCTCCTGCTTCCAGTACTTTTGTACAATCTAAGACTACAGGTTCTCCTGCGTCATTTTCTCCTTCATAGTGTCCATCTAATCCAACTCTAGCTATATATTCACCACCTTTTGCTGTGTAATCAGATGGTACTTCATCTTCTTCGAAAATTGCTTCGTATGGACATTCTGGGACACACGCTCCACAATCTATACAGGTATCAGGGTCTATATAGTACCAAGGCCATTCAGCTGCAGGCTTACCAGGTACAATACATTCAACTGGACACACATCGACGCAAGAACTATCTCGTAGACATAGTGCTGTAATAATATAACTCATAAATTAGTATTGCCTCCTCAAAAGATATACATCGTTAAATTTCATTAGTGCATGTTTCATGCCGATTTATTTATTGGAATAACGTTCAGATACAATGTTCCAATTTACTACATTCCACCATGACTCAATATAATCAGGACGTCTATTTTGATAATTCAAGTAATACGCATGTTCCCAAACATCAATCCCTAGGATTGGTTTTAGACCATTAGATATCGGATTGTCTTGATTTGCAGTGGAGCTAATTACCAAACCATTGTTTGAGTCAAGACTGAGCCATGCCCAACCACTACCAAATCTCGTTGCTGCAGCTCCAGAAAATTTCTTTTTAAATGATTCGAAATCACCAAATGTACTATCTATTGCTGAAGATAAATCTCCAGTTGGAGCACCTTCACTATCACTACTCATGCTTGGCCAAAATAACGAATGATTATAATGTCCACCCCCATTATTTTGTACTGCTCCCCTAATTGCATCAGGTATTTCATTCAGTGCAGTTAACAAATCTTCAATTGATTTTTCTTGAAGATCAGGATAATCAGCTAAAGCATTGTTTAGATTTGTCACATAAGCATTATGATGCTTACCGTGATGAATTTCCATTGTGCGTGCATCAATATGTGGTTCTAGTGCATTGTATTCATAAGGTAAATCAGGTAGTTTGTGATTCATAGTGTTTCTCCACTTCTTTATTTATTGTACTATTTGATGTAACATTGAAACAATAGTTTTTATTATATCTATAATACTAAAAATTGTATCCTTACTTCTAGTTGCTTGTCAAGCATGAAAATGACTTGCGGTAATTATATAACGTATTATGTTGAAATTAAATCTGTTTAGCTTAATTGTAAAAAGTCGTCAGTTCAGATTGTTGTTAGTATTATTTGTTGCTATTGTTGCATCCTCCAGTGCTAGCTTAATAATAAGAGCAGCTCAACAGGAGGCATCTTCAGTTGTGATAGCAACTTATAGATTAATGATTGCAACATTAGTTTTGTTACCTTTGGTATATGTACGTCAAAGAAATGTGATATTTCATATGTCGAAGAAACAGTGGTTATTGGGAACCTTATCTGGAATGTTATTAGGGTTTCATTTTTTGACTTGGATAACATCACTAGAATATACAACTGTTGCTTCTTCAACTATATTAGTTAGCAGTATGCCAGTGTTTGTAGTCTTGTTTTCACCAGTATTTTTAAATGAGAAAGCATCATCAATTATATATTTTGGTATCGGAATGTCTCTTTTAGGTGGTGCTTTGATTGCTTTAAGTGATGTTTGTTTAATAGATGGTTTTAGCTTAAGATGTTCCTCATTACATGGTTTTGTGAACAAGTTTGCTTTGTTGGGTGATGCTTTGGCTGTAATGGGAGCTCTTGGTGGGGCTGGGTACTTTTTGATTGGACGTTTGATGAGATCAACCCTTCCACTTTTGTCTTATATTTTTGTTGTATATGGGATGGCTGCTATTACTTTATTAAGTATTGCGTTGATTCTAAAATTACCTTTAATAGGTTATGATCAGAAAACTTACTTGTATTTAATATTGTTGGCAATAGTTCCTCAGCTGATTGGACACAGTAGTTTTAACTGGTCTTTAAAATATTTACCTGTGTCATATGTGACTATGGTGGCTATTGCTGAGCCTGTTGGTGCTACAATATTAGCATGGCTCTTTTTAGATGAAATTCCAACAGTACTGCATTTTGTCGGTGGATTATTGTGTCTTGTTGGAGTTGCTTACGCTTCTCGAGAAGTCTCTTGGTAATCACAAATTAGCATATAATCTGTTTTGATTGGATACACAAGATTTTAGAACAATGTTTATAATCCTATTGCAATGAAACTATTTTTTTGATATTATTTGCAACTGTTGGTATAAGGATCACTATGTACTTTAGTTATTTGTGATTGAGTCAGATGTTTATATAAATTAGGAATTGTATTTTATAATTATATTATTATGTCATACGAATGGATTTTTATAGGAATACTTCTTTTATTGGGCATGGTGCTTGCTGCTGTTCCTTTATTGGTTAATTCTGTATTGGGTCCTAGAAAACCGCATCTGTTAAAAAACGAAACTTACGAATGTGGTATGGAAACAGTTGGAGATACTTGGATTCAATTTAAAGTGCAATATTATATTTTTTCGTTGGTGTTTGTAATTTTTGATGTGGAAGTAGTGTTTTTGTTTCCCTGGGCAGTTGCATATAACCAATTACCATTTTTTGCAGTAGTTGAGGGTGTGATATTTATTGTGATTCTCGCTGGAGGTTTGTTGTATGTTTGGAAGAAAGGAGCCCTTGATTGGGTATAATTGGTTTTAGGTTGATAAAATGCCAGAAATTAAAATAAGCAATTTACTAGTGTCACTATACGATTTACTTGGTTGGGCTTTGCTAGAATTAGGGCTTAGTGCTAGTTTGGTGTCTATAGTTCAGAAGTTTATCGCAGCGTTTGCGTTAGCTAATTTTTGCTTGCTTACTCCATTATTAACAATTTGGTTAGAACGTAAAGTATCAGCCAGATTTCAAGATAGGCTTGGTCCGAATAGGGTAGGACCTTATGGTTTGTTTCAGGGTTTTGCAGATATTGTTAAGTTGATTAGTAAAGAAGACATCGTTCCAGCTGGTGCAGACAAGGTTGTATTTAATATTGGTCCTGTCGTAGCTGTTATGTCCGTAATTGGTATATGGGCTGTGATACCATTTGCTTCCAATATGATAGGTACAGATATAAATGTTGGTATTCTATATAGTGTTGCTGTGGGCGCTATTGGTACATTAGCTATCATGATGGGAGGATGGGCCAGTAATAATAAGTATGCTCTTTTGGGAGCTTTTAGAACTGTTTCGCAGCTAGTCTCTTATGAAGCTCCTATGATAATCACGTTGTTGATACCTACTTTGATGGCAGGCTCTATGAGTATGAATACAATTGTACAGGAGCAGGAGGTGTGGTTCATTGTAGGTGCCCCCATTGCAGGCTTGTTGTTTCTTGTTACAAGCATAGCAGAGGTTGGTAGGGCACCATTTGATTTACTTGAAGCAGAAAGTGAAATTGTAGCTGGTTTTCATGTGGAATATACAGGCATGAAGTTTGGTGTGTGGATGTTGGCAGAATTTTTGCATGCTTTTACCATTTGTGCTCTTGTGGCAGTGGTTTTCTTAGGTGGTTGGAGAGGACCATGGGCAGAAGAGTATCCTTTACTTGGTGTTGTATATTTCTTAATGAAGACATATGCAGTCAGTATGCTTATGTTATGGATTAGGGTAACTGTACCTAGGATTAGAATAGATCAAATGAATGATTTGAATTGGAAGTTTTTAGTTCCTTTGTCATTAGTGATACTAGTGGTAACAGCACTAGTTAATAAAGCAATACCATTAGATTACAGTGCTTGGTCACGCTCAATAGTATTGTTTCTAGCTAATGTAGTGGTGTTCGCAGGGACTTTATTGGTTTTGAGGGCAGTATCTCGTAAGAAGCAGGCTCAACAGAGTGATTTACAAGCTCAATATAAGTCAGCATGATTTTTTAAGAGGTGACGGTTAAGTAATGGTTTCTCAAGTAATTTTCATTGTGTTTGCTTGTGCTACTTTGCTTGCAGCATATCTAGTAGTTAATGTGAACAATCTTATCCATGCTGCTTTGTGGTTGGTAGCTTCACTATTAGGTATTGCGGCAATTTTTGTGTTGTTGGATGCGAGTTTTATGGCAACAGTAGAAATTGTATTATACATTGGTGCAATTGCAATTTTGATTGTGTTTGCAGTAATGTTAACTAGGAGAGTTATGGAGGATATTGGTCAACAAAAAACCGATTCATGGTGGTTAGCTGCTGCTTTGTCTATGGTGTTTTTTGTTAGTGTTACATTATTAATATGGAACACTAATTGGCCTAGTCTTCCTCAAGGTGATGTAGGAGATACGGTTCTTATTTTAGGTAAGAGTCTTGTAGATCCAGACAAATATGTTATTCCTTTTGAAATTGCTTCTGTGCTTTTAATAGTTGCATTAATTGGTTCTATAGCAGTTGCATTACCACCGTCTGACGATAATAAATAATGGGAAGTTTGTTTATGTATTTGATCAATCAAAAATCGGGTGAATGTCAGTGATTCCATTATCTTGGTACCTTATTTTTGCTGCTGCTTTATTTTGTATAGGTTTATACGGTGTATTAGCACGTAGGAATGCAGTAGCAATATTGATGGGTATTGAACTTATGCTTAATGCAGTAATTGTGAATTTGATTGCATTTTGGCGATACAATGATCCGACAAATGTTTCTGGTCAGGCATTTGCAATAATTGTGTTTGCAGTTGCTGCAGCAGAAGCTGCAGTAGGATTAGCATTAATTATTTCTATTTATCGAAGACAGAATACAGTTGTTGCAGAAGACATTAATCTTATGAAGTGGTAACTATGGAAATATCAACACTTTTTACTTGGCTCATACCTTTACCACCTTTGCTTTCTTTTGTGGTTATTGTTTTGATAACCAGTAATAATCGTAGGGCAAGTCATTTAGTAGCGTTGTGTGCTATGGGTATTTCATTGTTCTTTAGTTGGTTTGTAGTTTATGGTGCTATAGTTTCAGATCATTTTGGAGATCATCCTATAGCTTCTAGTATTAATTGGCTACCAACTGGTAATACCGCTTTAAGAATGGGAATAGCTGTTGATCCTTTGACAGTAGTAATGTTAACTTTTGTGCCTTTAGCATGTTTTTTGATTATTTTGTATAGTATTGGGTATTCTAATTTTGGCCAGTCTCGTGATGAACGCGATGTTCCAGGCAATCCTCCTCATCATGGTGTTGAACCAATGTATTCAAGATTTTTTGCGTATTTGTCGTTGTTTGCTGGTGCGATGCTCGTGCTTACTGTTGCAGATAATTTGTTGATGCTTTTCTTTGGTTGGGAAATAATGGGTGCTTGTTCCTATCTATTGATTGGTTTTTGGTATGGTAGAACTTATGAAGATAAGTTGCAAATTGTTCCTAGTGGTGCAGCTGTTAAAGCGTTTATGACTACTAGGTTAGCTGATGTTATCATGTTAATTGGTATTGCTTATTTGTATTATGAAGCTGGCACATTAAATTTTAGAGATATCTTCTTTAATGCAGATGTTCTTGATCATTTGTTGCATACACCTTCAATAATAGGTGGTTTAGCAGTTGCACATCTTATTGGGCTATTGTTGTTTATTGGTACTGTTGGTAAAAGCGCACAATTTCCTTTGCATGTTTGGTTGCCAGATGCTATGGAAGGTCCTACTCCTGTGAGTGCAATGATTCACGCAGCTGCTATGGTGTCTGCTGGAGTGTATATGGTATTGAGAATGTTCCCTCTGCTGTCTGCTGGAGCATATCACGGTGCCAACCCTGTACTTACAGTCATGGCTTTTATTGGAGCATTTACTGCATTGTTTGCTGCTACTATTGCTATTGCACAAAATGATGTAAAAAAGGTTTTGGCATATTCAACTATTAGTCAATTAGGATATATGATTGCAGCACTAGGTATAGGAGCTTATATTGCGGCTGCTTTTCATTTAATGACACATGCTTTTTTCAAAGCACTGTTGTTTATGGGATCAGGATCAATTATTCACGGAGTAGAACATGGTATGCATCATACACATGAAAAATTGGATCCTCAAGACATGTTCAATATGGGTGGTTTAGCAAAACGCATGCCAATCACATTTAGAACATTTCTGATTGGAGGATTATCCTTGGCTGGATTTCCATTTGTTACTGCTGGTTTTTGGTCTAAAGATGAGATTTTAGCAGATGCGTTTGCTCATGGACATTGGTGGGTTTTTGTGACTTTGCTACTTTCTGCATTTTTGACTGCATTTTATACAATGCGCCAGATATCGTTAACGTTCTTGGGTGAGCCAAGAACTGAAAGTGCTAAGCATGCTCATGAGAGTACATGGACAATGACCTTTCCTTTAGTTGTGCTTTCTGTTTTTGCAATATTTGCTGGGTTTGTTGGTGTTCATCAGGACTTTCCTGTTTTGGGAAAAATGTTGGGTAAGAATCCTTTTGAGCATTTTGTGATTTATTCATTACCAAATCATGGTTCTGGTTTTGTATTTACTTGGACACCGGTAATGTTATCAGTTGTTGTTGGCTTGTCAGGACTATTTTTAGGATGGCTTGTTTATGGAAGAAATTCTTTAAAGGTAGGACAACAGGATCCATTGATAAAATGGTTTGGTCCATTATATGAGCTTTTGTCAAATAAATATTATATTGATGAACTTTATGATCTAGTATTTGTTCGTCCAGCTAAATGGTTGTCAGAGACTGTATCTTTTAGGTTCGTGGACAGGATCTTAATTGATGGTTTATTGCATGCAATAGCAGGATGGACAATGAAATTAGGTTCAGGTGCTGTATGGTTTGAAAAATGGGGAATTAATTATGCTCCTGATAAGTTTGGAGATGGAGTACGAGCATCAGGTGATTCTGTGAGAATAGTACAGAGTGGCAAAATACAAGACTACTTAATGTTAACGATGAGTGCTCTAGTTGTCGTTGTTATCATAGTGTTTATGGTAATAAATTAGATGGAATTTATTATGACTGATTTTGTAATTCAAAACTTATTAACATTGATTTTATTTTCGCCAATTTTGGGTATGCTGGTAGTCTTGTTTATCCCAGGCGAATTAAAACAATTAATAAGAAAAGCTACCTTTATTGTAAGTCTTATACCCTTAGTGTTATCTATAATGTTGTGGGTGAATTATGATCCTACTATTGTAGGTTTTCAGTTTGAAGAACAGGCGCAGTGGTATACTGCCATTAATTCTTCATATCATGTAGGTGTGGATGGCATTAGTGTGCCAATGATATTGCTCACAACAGTTCTTGTTCCAATTGGAGTGTTAGCATCATTCAATGTAGAAGATAGAGTTAAGAGTTATATGCTGTTATTTCTCATGTTAGAGACAGGAATGTTGGGTGTATTTATGGCATTGGATTTAATAGTGTTTTTTGTGTTCTGGGAGATAGGTTTGGTGCCAATGTACTTATTGATTAATATTTGGGGAAGCGCAAAGGGTGAGCGGGAATTCTCAAGTGGCAAAAAGGTTCCAGCTCGTCAATATGCTTCTTACAAATTTTTTGTTTATACGTTAGCAGGCTCGTTAGGGTTATTGTTGGCGGTTCAAATATTGGGTATCGTAGCTGGTAGTTTCGATTTAGTTACTTTATTGGAGATATGGCCACAATTTGACAAAGATATATTTGCTAATTTTTCTATCAACAGTGTACGTACCGTAGCTTTTTGGGCATTTGTGATTGCATTTGCAATTAAAGTTCCACTGTGGCCGTTTCATACTTGGCTCCCAGATGCACATACTGAAGCTCCAACTGCTGGATCAATGATATTAGCAGGCGTACTGTTAAAGTTAGGTGCATATGGGTTTTTGAGATTGGTATTGCCATTGTTTCCTGCTGAAGCACAAGCAGCAGCTCCTATATTAGCCTTTTTGGCTATGTTAGCAATAGTTTTAGGTGCTCTTTCTGCTTATGGTCAGACTGATTTTAAGCGTTTGGTTGCTTATTCGTCAGTTAATCATATGGGTTTCGTTGTTTTGGGTATTGCAGCTGCTGCAATGGTTATTGGTAATGATGATCCTGCTCTACGTTTGAGCGGTACAATTGCGACTACAGGGGTTGTCTTACAGATGTTTAATCATGGTATTTCAGCTGCAGCTATGTTTTTCCTAGTAGGTGTTGTTTATGATAGAGCACATACTAGGAATTTAGATGAGCTCGGTGGTGGCATTTGGCAATTAGCACCAGTTTATGGTGGAATATTAATCTTTTCTTCAATGGCTTCACTGGGTTTGCCTGGATTGAGTGGGTTTGTATCAGAGTTTGCCATTGTGCGGGGCTCTTGGCCAATATTTTCAGCTATGACAGCTTTGAGTATGATTGGTCTGTTTTTTACAGGTGCATATATATTAAAAGCTATTCGATATGTATTACATGGTCCTATTAATAATAGATGGGTGGATCACAACATGGAAATGAGTTTTCGTGAAAAAGTTATTGTGGCACCATTGATTATTTTGATGCTGATTGTTGGAGTGTGGCCATGGTGGATAACATTTATGATAAACGAAACAGTCAAAACACTTATTGGGTGAAATAGATGAATTTTCCTATTTTGTCAGTTATTACACTTACGCCGGTTATTGTGAGTTGCTTGCTCTTCTTATTTCCTTCAGATAGGAAAGAGGAAATCAGGATTACTGCTCTTATAGCAGCAACTTTTACATTTGGACTTACTATTTACGCTTATTTTAGTTATGACATGGATGTCGCAGGATATCAGTTTGTAGAAAAATACAATTGGGTTGAAAGTCTTGGTATTTCGTATTACGTTGGCGTAGATGGGATAAGTTTACCTATGGTATTGCTTACAGGGATGGTTATTTTTACTGGTGTTTTGATATCTTGGGGTATAGATGATAGACCTAGGGAATTTTTTGCTTTTCTGTTTCTATTAGCTTCAGGTGTCTTTGGAGTCTTCGTAGCTTTGGATTTGTTTCATTTATTCTTCTTTTATGAAATCGCTGTTTTCCCGATGTATCTATTAATAGCTATTTGGGGATGGAAGGTAACAAGAGAATATGCTGCTATGAAACTTACGTTGTACTTGTTTATTGGTTCAGTGTTAGCACTAGTCGGTATGTTGGCAATGTATTTTGTCTCAGGCCTAGGAACTTTTGACATGATTGCTTTACAGGACCATGAGTTTTCTAGGCAGTTTCAAATATTTTGGTTTCCTTTTGTATTTTTTGGTTTTGCAGTTCTTGCTGGAATTTTTCCTTTTCATAATTGGAGCCCTGTTGGACATGTCGCTGCACCTACAGCAGTTTCTATGTTTCACGCAGGAGTTTTGATGAAATTAGGGGCTTTTGCGGCTTTGAAGGTGGGTATTATGTTGTTGCCCGATGGAGCTCGATATTGGTTGCCATTAATTGTTTTTCTTGCTCTTATTAATGTAGTTTATGGTGCATTTGTTGCAATGAAACAACAAGATCTAAAGTATGTTATTGGTTATTCTTCAGTATCACATATGGGTTTAGTAACATTGGGTGTAGCTACATTAAACCCACAAGGTATTACAGGTGCTGGTCTTCAAATGTTTTCACATGGCGTAATGACTGCTCTGTTTTTTGCGTGTGTGGGCGTATTATATGATAGAGCACATACAAGAGACATTCCGTCTTTAGGCGGTTTTTCTAGCAAATTACCATGGGTTACCGTGTCATTTATTATAGGAGGTTTTGTATCTATGGGAATGCCTGGTTTTTCAGGTTTTGTTGCTGAATTACCAATTATGTTAGGACTTTGGAGTGCAGGCTCAATTTCGAGCGAATATTTTATAGCTCCTTACTTTACCTGGATAGTAATGATATCAGTAATTGCGATAGCAATAACTGCATCTTATATTTTACGAGTCGTGCAAAGGGTATTTTTTGGAGAGATGCCGAGTGAATTTGAAGGACATATTACTAGTTCTACAGGTAAAGATAAGATTGCAATAGCTCTTCTCGCTGCTGTGCTTGTGTTATTGGGAGTTTTCCCGGGATGGATGGCTCCACTTATTCATAGTGGTGCACGTAGTGTGATGTCAGTAATAGGAGGCGTCTGAGTGGATATATCTAGTTATCAGGTTTCATCCTTAATAGCTATCTTGCCGGAAATAGGTTTATTGGTTTTGGCTGGTACAGTATTAATCATGGATACTGTAGTTAGAGATGATCGTAAGCATTTGATGGGCGTAACGACGGCATTAGGTAGTGTGTTGATTATTGTACTTGCTTTATTTTATGCACGTCCAACTGGTGAATCTATATGGGGCGGTATGATAAGAGATGATATGTTAGCGTTTGTTTTACGGTTATCTTTCATTTTTGCTGGAGGCATTACTGCAATATTTAGTCTCAATTATAAGAGTGTGGCTCATCGAGGTGATTACTATGCTATTATGTTAGGTGCTGTCATAGGAATGTGTTTTATGGCATCAGCATCTGATTTGATTTTGCTTTATTTAGCCGTCGAAACTACAGGTATAGCCGGATACTTATTGGCCGGTTATGCAAGGTCAAATAATAACTCTGCAGAAGCAGGACTTAAGTACTTTTTGTTTGGAGCTGCTACATCAGGAATAATGTTGTATGGGTTTAGTATTTTATATGGAATAACGGGCGAAACAAATTTTGTCAATATAGCGGAAGTATTGCTATCAGGAGATGTTGCATTATCTGCAGTATTAGGGATAGCCATGTTGGTTTTAGTAGGTATAGGTTTTAAGATAGCAATTGTACCTTTTCATTTTTGGGCTCCAGATGTCTATGAAGGTTCTCCGACTCCTGTGACTGGCTTTATTTCAACTGCGTCTAAGACAGCTGGTTTTGCAATTTTAATTAGGTTTTTTATTGTTGGTTTTACTGGCAGTGAATATTGGTTGCCGATAGTAGCAGTTTTGGCCGTCATTACAATGACTTTTGGTAATTTGGTAGCTCTTGCCCAAACAAACATTAAACGTTTGTTAGCTTATTCTTCTATTGCACATGCTGGTTATGTGTTAATAGCATTTGTTGCATATTCGGATTTAGGTGTTGCATCTGCTGTTTTTTATTTGATCACCTATGTTGTTACTAATTTAGCTGCGTTTGGTGTTGTAATTCTTGTCTCGAATACGGTTAGTTCAGATAATATTAGTGAATATGCTGGAATGAGTCGTCGCTCACCATTTCTTGGGTTAGTTATGTTAGTTTCTTTCTTGTCTTTAGCTGGCATGCCTCCATTGGCTGGTTTTTTTGCGAAATTCTACGTTTTTGCGGCAATTGTTAAATCGGATATGATATGGTTAGCATTTGTTGGAGTATTAAATGCAATTATAGGTTTATATTATTATTTAGTTGTTTTGAAAGTTGTATATGTAAGTCCAGCACCAGATGGCTCGAGACCTATTGAGATATCTAATATTTCTAAGATTGTATTAATGATATTGTCATTTGGTATTATATTAATAGGGACAGCATCGTCGCCTTGGTTTGATTGGGCGTATCAAGCTGCAATTGAATTGTTTTGACGCTGACTTTAGCTTGTGATATAATTCGCAAACGTCTAAATTGGGGAGAAAAATAAAGTTCTGGATAATAAAAACCCCCATAAGTTATGGCAGACGGCATTGATTTCAGTCACAGGTCAGGTAGGTTGTTCGGCTGTTATTGTAATTGGCTCAGCAATTTTACTAGGTCGGTGGCTTGATCAACAATTAGGGAATAATAATGCCTGGTTTACAATTGGTATGTTGGTTTTAAGTGTACCGGTGGTGTTGTATCTAACAATTCAGTTAGCAATTAGATCAACTAACAAATTAGGTGCAAATAATGTGGAAGAAGAATTTGAGAGGCATGAGGAGTTAAAGAGTGACAACTGAGGTAATTTCCAAAAAAAGATTTGGTTTTAAGAGATGGATAGTATTGGCTTGTATAATATTTGGAGCCTATTTACAGTTTGGGCCGTTGCCAACTATAGCTCCGAATGTTTTTCTACCTGGAGAGAAGATTGGTCATCCACCAATTAACATTCCTATTATAAATCAACCGCTTACTAATACTATAGTTGCAACATTGTTAACAGATGTGGTTGTGTTGTCTTTAGGTTTCTATATATGGAGAAAAACGTCAAGCGGAAACTTGGTTCCTACTGGTTTTTATAATGCTGTAGAGGCATTGTTTGAGTTTTTATGGAATACTGCTATAAATACTGCAGGCAGAAAGAATGCAATTAAGTTTATTCCTTACATGGCAACTATTTTTACAATGGTATTAGTTGCTAATTGGATGGAGTTAATACCAGGTGTTGACAGCGTAGGAGTACTTGAACCAGCGCATGGTAAATTTACTGGATACGAAGCTCATCCTATTGGGAAAGCATATTGGTTAGACGGAAGATATGAATTGCCTCATGATAAGGGAGATCACGGTCATCATGATTTATGTCATTCATGTACTATTACTCCATATGTGAGAGCTGCTGCAACTGATTTAAATTTTACGCTTGCATTGGCTTTGATTTCAGTTTTTATGACACAGGTTTTTGGTTTTGCCGCTCATAAAATGGGTTATGTTACAAAATTCCTTAATTTTAAGGCATTGGTAGAAAAGCCAGGTATGGGTGTTATGGATTTTGCAGTTGGTATTCTTGAGTTAATTAGTGAATTTGCTAAGATACTTTCTTTTACTTTTAGGTTGTTTGGTAATATTTTTGCAGGTCAGTTGTTATTGTTTATTATAGGTTCATTAGTATCATTTATAATTCCAACTGGCTTATATCTTTTTGAAATGTTTGTAGGTTTAATTCAGGCATATGTGTTTTCTATGCTGACTTTGGTATTTATGAGTCAAGCTACTGAGGCTCATGCTCATTAATGTAAATTTTGTAATACAATTTTGATGGAGGATATGTATGGAAGGTGATATTGTAGCGGCAGCAAAACTCATTGGTGCAGGTATTGCGGCAATAGGTTTAATTGGAGCAGGTATTGGTATTGGTACAGTTGTTGGTGGTGCTGTGCAGGCTATGGGTAGGAATCCTGATGCGGCTCCGTTGATTCAAACAAACATGATTCTTGGTATAGCTTTTGCTGAAGCAGTAGCTATTTATGCTTTGGTGGTTGCGTTGATTATATTGTTTGCTAGTTGAATTATTAATTACTACTGTATTTATAAAAGATTAAGAGGAGCTATGTAAGATGGAAGCTTTAGGAAACCTTGGAATTAATCTAAGCTATTTAGTTGTACAAATACTTAATTTTTTCATAGTAATGTTATTATTGTCTGTATGGGCATATAAACCTATTGTGAAAATACTTGATGAGCGTAGTACAAAAATAGCACAAAGTCTAGAAGATGCTCGTGAAGCAGCTGAGGCTAAGGAAAATGCTAACAATGAAGCACAGCAAATCATTTCTGATGCACAAGCTGAAAAAGCTAAAATAATTGCAGAAGCAACACAGCGTGCAGAACAAGCAGCAGCGGATGTACATAAATCTGTTGAACAGGAAAGGTCAAAGGTATTGGAGCAGGCTCAGGAAGCAGCTCAGCAATACAAAGAAAGTGTATTATTAGATATTCGGCCACAGGTAGCATCAATGGCTATTGCAGCTGCAAATAAGATCATTTCATCTGAGTTAGATGAATCTCGTCAGAAAGCATTAGTAGACGAATTCTTTTCAGGGATTGTGGATGGCAAGGTGTCAGTTCTTGATGGGACTAATTTACAAGGTGAAAATGCAGTAGTAACTAGTGCAATTTCTTTGCGTTCTGAGGAGCAGGATAAAATTACTAAAGAACTTAAGGACAAGTTAGGAAATCAGTCTGAAGTGAGTTTTCGTGTAGATCCTGGAATATTGGGAGGTATAGTTGTTAGAGTTGGTGAGCATGAGGTTGATGGATCAGCTCGTCGTGCATTGGAAACTCTTCAACAGTCTTTGATATAAAAGAGATTAAATAGATTTTTTGTCATAGTATAATATGTGCAGTCCTGGTTTAAGAAGTCCCTCCAGGACTGTTTCGTTTATTTGTAGGCACGTATAATTTTAATTGATTTGTCATATGAATAGGACGACGTGAAAAGACTTTCAAAACTCTTGGAAAAAGTAGATTGGATATCTTGTTCAAATGATTCTGATCCTGAGATTGTTTCTGTTGTACAGGATTCAGATAATGTTGAACCTGGATCAGTGTTTGTAGCTCGCTCGGGTTTAATTTCAGATGGGCATCAATATATCGAATTGGCACTCAAGAATGGTGCAAATGCCATAGTTGGTGAATTGTCATTTGAGCATGTGCGTCATTTATTTAACACTAAAGTCCCTTACGTTCAAGTAGCCAGATCCTCTGAGGCATTAGCATGGCTAGCAGCTGCATTAAATGATTTTCCGTCTGAGAAGTTAGTATTAATTGGAGTGACAGGTACAGACGGAAAAACAACTACGTGTAACATTATTTATAGTATCTTACAGGCTGCAGGTGTTTCCACTGGCTTGATTACAACTGTGAATGCAGTAGTGGGTGATGATATGTATGATACTGGTTTTCATGTAACCACTCCGGATGCTGTTGCTTTGCAGGATTTATTAGCACAGATGGTTTCATCAGAGATAACACATTGTGTGGTTGAGGTCACATCTCATGCTTTGGTACAGGATCGTGTTGCTTCATGCGAATTTGATATGGCAGTATTAACTAATGTTACACACGAACATTTGGATTATCATGGTACATTTTTAGAATATATGCAGGCTAAAGAATTATTGATTAACCAGGTTGATAGGAGTACTCGAAACAAACTTGTAATTTTGAATTATGATGATAAAGAAAGCTATTCTTATTTCAGTACTAGAATCAGTTCTTCTTTTATAGATTATTCTATAAAAAAATTAGCGGTTGTTAATGCACAGAATATTAAATATGGTGACACAAACACATGTTTTGATATCAACATCGGAGATGACAGATTTGAGATTGTTACACCATTGATTGGTGACTACAATATTAGTAATTGTCTTGCTGCAGTTTGTGTTACTTATAATGGTTTGTCAATAGATACTAGATATATAAAGGAAGGAATTTCTACTATACAGCAAATTCCTGGTAGAATGGAACATATTCGATTAGGTCAGGAATTTGAAGCCGTTGTTGATTTTGCTCATACACCTAATTCTTTGAAAAATTTGCTTCTGTCCGTAAGGAAGGTTACAAAAGGACGAGTTATTGTAGTTTTTGGGTCTGCAGGTTTGCGTGATATTGAAAAGAGAAAGATGATGGGTGCAATTTCTACTGAATTATCTGATATTACAATTATTACTGCTGAAGATCCTCGAACGGAGCCGCTTCAAGATATAATCTCAGAAATTGCTTTAGGTTGTGAGGAAATGGGAGGTGTAGAGGGTGCTACATATTATAAAATTCCTGATCGTGCAGATGCAATAAAGTATGCAGTGAATATTGCAGAAAATCATGATATAGTTTTAGCTTGTGGGAAAGCTCATGAACAATCTATGTGTTTTGGTAACATCGAGTATGAATGGGATGACAGAATTGCAATGAAAGCCGCTATTTCAGAAAAATTGGGTATTGAAGCAAAATATCCTCCAGAACTTCCTACAAGTAATATGGATTATTATGATTCGTGACTTAACATGAAATTAACATCTATTACTAAGAAACATTTTGAATCTTTTTCTACATTACTTTTGTTGTGTTTAGATTCATGTGCTATTGGCATGGCATATTTAGCTGCTTATCAATTAAGATCTTTGATTGCATTTCCTACTGAGCCACAAGGTCTTGATTCGGTAGATATTTATGGTCGTGTAATTTTGGTGCAAATTTTTTGCATATTGGTAGTATTTTATTTCAACAAGTTGTATCATGTAGCACGTAATATTGGTCGAGTAGATAGATTGTATGCTGTTTTTAGTGCAGTCTCAGTAGGAGCATTGTTTTCAATTGCATTTTCCACATTGTTGTTTAAGAATACTGTTTTTGAGGTGAATTATTCGCGTGCAATTGTAATATATGCTTGGGTATTGACAATAGCTTTTGTGTTAATTGGACGTAGTATATATAGTAGTATATTGTTGTTATTGCGATCTAGAGGTATTGGTATTCAACGATTGTTAATAGTTGGTACAGGCGATGCTGCTGCTGTTGTAATTCAGAAAGTAAGATGGATCCAACGTTTGGGATATGACTTGATTGGTTTAGTAGATTCATCAGATGTACAGGAATTGTTGGGAGTATCAGTGATTGGTCGTCCTAGTGATCTTCAGACTTTGGTAGAAACTAATTATATTGATGAAGTGATTGTTGCTCGACCAGATGCTAGTAGAGATGAATTGTTGAACATTATTGTACGATGTCAAAGAGGACATGTGAGTGTAAAGGTTATACCAGATGTGTATGAGATCATGGCAGGTGAAGTTTCTGTAGATGATTTAGGAGGTTTACCTCTTCTTACGGTACGTGATGTGGCATTAAGAGGATGGCGTATGTCTCTTAAGCGTATGGTAGACTTAGTGATTAGTTCTGTTGGTCTTGTAGTTTTTTCCCCCTTAATGTTGTTAGTTGCTGGTTTGATTAAGATTGAATCCGATGGACCAGTATTCTTTTTTCAGAATAGGGTTGGCTTAGATGGTAAAGATTTCAAAATTTTCAAATTTCGTTCAATGCGCACAGGTGCTAGTAATGAAAGACAATGGACAGTTGCAGAAGATTCACGTAGGACAGGTTTGGGTAGATTTATTCGTCGTTTTTCTATTGACGAGTTACCCCAATTGATCAATGTTGTTTTAGGTGATATGAGTTTAGTTGGTCCACGTCCGGAGCAACCCCAGTTTGTTGAAGAGTTTCAAGAGCGTATTCCTAGATATATGGAGCGTCATAGGGAAAAAGCAGGTATAACTGGTTGGGCACAGGTAAATGGCCTGCGTGGTGACACATCAATTGAGGATAGAACGCGATACGATTTATGGTATGTAGAAAACTGGTCTCTGTGGTTAGACTTTAAGATTATAATTCGGACAGTATTTAATGTTTTGTCAGGAAAAGCATACTAAAATTAATTGATTTATTATTCATTTGTTGTGACATCTGGATATTGTTTAGTTATTCCTTGCAAGCTTAAATTTCATATGGTATATTGATATTTATTGACAGAGATAGGTGTATTAAATGGTGATTATGTTTTATTCAGCATGTAATCACTTAGGTTTATTGTCAGATATCCATTTCAATTTATGAAAATTGTTTAACATGATTTGTAATTGCTGTGAAACTTTATTTGTATATGATTAATTTGTATGTATAAGATGTGAATTAGGAGAGGAATTGTATGAGTAATTCGTTTATGGAATCACCTAAACTGTTGTTTACTTCTGAGTCAGTTACGGAAGGTCATCCAGATAAGATGTGTGATCAAATTAGTGATGCAGTACTTGATGCAATTATGTCTGAGGACCCATATGGGAGAGTTGCTTGTGAGGCTGCAGTTAAGACAGGTTTTGTTATGTTGCTTGGTGAAATTACTACCGACTGTTATGTTAATTTTAACAAGGTTGTTCGTCAAGTGGTGAAAGATATAGGATACAATGGTAGTAATACTGGATTTGATGCTGATACTTGTGGTGTGCAAGTGGCTATTTCTTCCCAAAGTGCTGACATTGCTTTAGGTGTTGATCAATCATTAGAAGCTAAATCTGGTGATGCAGACGATACTGATATTGAATCAGTTGGTGCTGGTGATCAAGGTATGATGTTTGGGTTTGCATGTAATGAGACTGCAGAATTAATGCCAATGCCAATAGATCTTGCTCACAGGTTAACTCGTAATTTGGCACATGTTAGACGTGAAGGCATATTAGATTGGTTGCGTCCAGATGGTAAGAGTCAGGTTACTGTTCAATATGAATTTGGCAAACCCAAAAGAATTGATACAGTACTAATTAGCACTCAACATGATCCAGATATATCTCAAGATGAAATAAGAAGTGCTATTATTGATAGAGTAATAATGCCTATTCTGCCGTCTAATATGATAGATGATGATCTTAAGATTTTTACTAATCCAACAGGAAAGTTTGTTGTAGGAGGTCCAAAAGGAGATGCTGGACTAACTGGCCGTAAGATTATTGTGGACACTTATGGTGGTATGGGTCGTCATGGTGGAGGGGCCTTTAGTGGAAAGGATTGTACCAAAGTTGATAGAAGTGCTTCTTATGCAGCAAGATGGGTAGCAAAAAATGTGGTTGGCGCTAAATTGGCAGAGAGATGTGAAATACAATTGGCCTATGCTATAGGTGTTGCTGAGCCATTGAGTATAAATGTTGAAACTTTTGGTACAGGTGTGTTAAGTGATGTATTAATTGGTCAAGCAATATCAGAAGTGTTTGACTTGCGACCGGGAGCATTTATCAGAGATTTAAAGTTACGACGACCAATTTATTTACAAACTGCAGCATATGGCCATTTTGGTAGAGATGACATTGATTTACCTTGGGAAAGGCTTGATCGAGTACAAGATTTGTTGGATGCAACAAGCAGTAATTAGTTTGTTTTTGCATTCATGATTGCTATCGCTGACATATTAACTATTTCTTCTATATTATCACCAGTTTGTAAGACGTGAACTGGTGCGTTCATGCCTAATAAAACAGGTCCTATTGTAATAGCACCTGTTAGTTGTTGTAGTAGCTTATATGCAATGTTTGCAGATGATAAGTTGGGAAACACCAATACATTGGCATTTTTTAGTTTACTAAAAGGAAATCTTTCGGACATGAGTTGGCTGTTGACTGCTACGTCTGCTTGCATTTCTCCATCAATTACAATATCGGGACGTTCATTTTGTACAATTTGGATTGCGTTTCGTACTTTATGTGAGATAGGGTGCTGTGAACTGCCGAAGTTGGAAAAACTTAACATTGCTACACGTGGATTAAGCTCTATAGTTTTGGCAAAATCATTTGCTAGTATGGCAGCTTGAGCCAATGATTTTTCATCAGGTTCTATGTTGACTGTTGCATCTGTGAAGATCAATACTTTTTCTTTTATTATTACAATGTATGATCCAGTAACTCTTTTGTCAGCTTCTTTATCACCAAAGATTTCTAACGCTGGTTTAAGGACATCTGGATATTCATATGTTAAACCCGAAAGGAAAGCATCAGCATCACCTGAATCTACCATCATCATTCCATAGATATTAGGAGTTGAAACACGCTCACGTGCTAAAGCAAAGGTTACGCCATGTCTTTCTCGCTTTTTATGATATGACTTAGCATAATTTGTAAGCTTATTGTCATTATCAGTAATAGAGACAATTTCTGGAGTAAAGTTTAATTTTAGTTCCTTTATTGTTTGTTGTATCTTTTGAGGTTGTCCTACAAGTATTGGATGGCCGATTGCATTTTCACTGACTTGATAGGCAGCTTTAATTATTTTGACTTCTTCTCCTTCAGCATATACTATTTTTTTAGGATTCTGTTTAGCTGTATTCATAATGTATCGATGCACTTTTCTACCGTGACCTAGTCTTGAGGCAAGTTCATCACGATACGTTGGTATATCTATTGTTTTTCTTGCTACTCCAGATTTTATCGCTGCTTCTGCAACAGCTGCACTT
>DBHI01000136.1:0-19241 GCA_002296125.1 Anaerolineales bacterium UBA832
ATATTGATAAATAAATTATGGCTAGAAAAGATGTAAGGCCAATAGTTACTTTGGCATGTATAGAGTGTAAAGAACGCAATTACACTTCGGAAAAGAATAGACGCAACGACCCTGGTCGAATTGAGTTCAGTAAATACTGTCCACGTTGTAGAAAGCATCAATTACACCGTGAGACTAAGTAAAAACTAGGGCGTGAGCAGGAGCAAATCAATAAGTACATCTAGAACCTGCTTTATCATAATGACCTAGGCGAGTAGCTCAACTGGTAGAGCAACGGTCTCCAAAACCGTAGGTTGTGGGTTCAAGTCCTGCCTCGCCTGTTAATGTAGTTTATATAATACGTTATTAATGAGGAATAATAATAAAATTATTAATCAAAAATGAATATACAACAACTAATTGGACCTACAATATTAGGAATAGTACTTGCTCTAATAGCATTTGTCATCTTTTCTAGTCGACGACAAATTGTCGCATATTTGCGTGAAACACGCGCAGAGCTTGGTAAAGTTTCCTGGCCAAGCAGATCAGAAGCAACAGATTTAACAATTATAGTACTAGTAACTATTACATTCAGTGCGTTATTCCTAGGTTTTTTCGACGCTATTTTTACTTGGGTTTTTGCACAATTCATATAAAACAATGAGTAATTCAAATATGACATCTGACGACAAAACAAACGATTTGATCTCCAAACCTCAATTAGAAGAAAATATAACTATTGATGAATCCGAAAACATATCTTCTGAAATAGATTTCGATATAGAATTCGAAGATGATTTAGGACCATCACTAGAAGAAATGTTAGCCAATGCTGCAAAAGATGTACAAATAGAGAATGCAGAGAAAATTAAAGAAATATCTTCAACAGATGAAAATCCGACAACTATGTCATTACAGTTCGAAACAGATACCAATGTGGATGTACAAGGTAAACGCTGGTACGTAATCCATTGCTATTCAGGTTACGAAAACAAAGTCTGCCATAATCTTGAACAACGAATAGAAAGTATGGGTATGAATGAACAAATTTTTGATGTAGTAGTACCAACAGAAGAAGAAATAGCTGTGAGAGATGGAAAACGGCGTACAGTAGAAAGACAGGTTTTTCCGGGATATGTTTTAGTTCAAATGGAGCTCTCCGAAGAATCATGGTATGTAGTTCGTAATACTCCTGGTGTTACTGGATTCGTTGGCATGGGAACTAAACCAATACCACTACAGGAAAATGAAGTAGATCACATTATAGAAAGAATGGAAGCCGATGCACCACGCATTACAGTCGCATTTAAAGTAAATCAGAAAGTGCGTATAATTGATGGACCTTTTAATGACTTTATTGGTACTGTAACTGAAATAGATGATGAAAGAGCAAAAGTTAGAATCATGGTATCATTTTTTGGAAGAGAAACACCTGTTGAACTAGACTTTCTACAAGTAGAAAAAATATAATTTAATGGCGGTGATATAAAGTGGCAAAAAAACTTAAAGCAATAATCAGACTACAATTAGAAGCAGGAAAAGCAAGTCCTGCTCCACCTGTTGGACCAGCATTAGCAGCTCACGGTGTAAATTTAATGGGATTCTGCAAAGAGTATAATGCAAAAACTCAAAATCGTACTGGTGAAATCATACCAGCAGATATATCAATTTTTACAGATGGTTCATTTAAGTTTGATTTGAAAACCCCTCCTGCATCAGTTTTATTACTCAAAGCTGCAGGACTTGATAAGGGTGCATCTGATCCACTTAGAGAAAAAGTCGGTAAAGTAACCAAATCACAAGTCAAAGATATTGCTGAAACTAAGATGAAAGATCTTAATGCATTAAATATTGAGGCAGCTATGCTTCAAATTGAAGGAACAGCACGCTCTATGGGTATAGTAGTAGAAAAATAATTACAAATCGTAACAAAATACTATTTAGATTCAATAGCAGAATTGAGGTAAAAACAATGACCAAACGAGGAAAAAAATATTTAGAAGCACATAACAATATAGATCAAAACAAATTATATTCACCTCGTGAAGCAGTGGAATTAGCTAAACAAAGTCCAATGGCTAAATTTGATGAGACTGTTGAAGTACATATTCGAATGGGTATTGATCCCACAAAGGCTGATCAACAAGTACGTGCATCTGTACTACTTCCACATGGTCTTGGTAAAACAGTCAAGGTACTTGCATTTGCTGAAGGTGAAGGTGCCCGTATTGCTAAAGAAGCAGGAGCAGATTTCATATCAGATGAAGAAACAATCAATAATATTAAAGAAGGATGGTTTGATTTTGATACAGTCATTGCAGTACCCGAAATGATGGCAACTGTTGGTAGCCTTGGCAAAGTATTAGGACCGAGAGGTCTGATGCCAAACCCTAAAGCTGGAACAGTAGCTCCTGCAGAAGATCTGCCACGCCTGATTGAAGAAGCAAAAGCTGGCAAAATAGAATTCAGATTAGATAAGACAGCTAACCTACATGCACCAATAGGAAAATTATCTTTTAATGCTGACGCTCTATTTGAAAATCTTATTGCTTTATTAGATGCAGTACTAAGAGCAAAACCACCTTCTGCAAAAGGAAACTACATACGTAAAATTACACTAGCTAGCACAATGGGACCTGGCATCAAAATTGACCCAAATCTATTAGAAAGTTAGGTATTGACACAGAACAAAAATACGATATATTATATATATTAAGACACCATAGACAATAGGCGCCTATTTTTATTACCAAAACAATAAAAAGGCTTAATATCCTACAGAGGTGCAAATCTTTTCCAGCACATTTTTACTTGTGCATTAAAGTCTTTGTTATCATCGTCTAGTTAGGTGCTAACAAAGGTTTTTTTATAATTGCAAGGGAGTAATAATATGGCAATAAGTAAGCAAAAAAAACAAGAGCTAATTGAAACATATACTGAATTATTTAAACAAAGCCAAGGAATAATTTGGTTAAATAATAAAGGTTTATCAGTATCAGAAATTTATGAACTGAGAGAGAAAATATATGAAGCTAATGGTCAATGTAAAGTAACCAAAAATCGTCTCTCTTCGTTAGCGTTAGATAAAGCAGGTCTACCAGAAATGAATGAAATGCTTCAAGGACCTACTATTACTGGATTTGCACTCGGAGATACACCTTCTTTAGCAAAAGCTATTTCAGAATTCATAAAAGATAATGACTCCTTAGAAATCAAAGGTGGTTTAATGGGTACAGAACCAATGTCAGTATCACAATTGAATACACTGGCAAATCTACCTCCTCTTCCAGTTCTACAGAGTAAATTATTGGGTCTTCTTAATGCTCCCGCTCAAAATTTAACTGGAGTATTGTCAAGTAGTGTCAGACAAATAGTTAACGTGGTAGATGGGTTTTCTAAATCCGAACAATCAAACTGATTGATATACGATACAAAAAATATATTTTTATAATGAACAGCAAATTAAAGGAGAAATATTATGACAGATCTAGAAAAATTAGTTGATCAATTGAGTGAACTCACAGTCCTAGAGGCCGCTGAATTAACAAAACTATTAGAAGACAAATGGGGTGTATCTGCAGCAGCTCCTGTAGCTGCAGTAGCAGCTGTAGCAGCAGATAGTTCAGGGGATGCTGCACCAAGTGAAGAAAAATCTGAATGGAATGTAATACTCCAAGATCATGGTGCCAAGAAAATCGATGTCATCAAAGCAATTAGGCAGGTTAGTGCATTAGGACTTAAAGATGCCAAAGAGATGGCAGAAACTGCTGGTGCAATGGTACTAGAAGGTGTTGCTAAAGAAGCAGCTGAAGATGCTAAACAAAAGCTTGAAGAGGCTGGAGCTACTGTAGAATTACAATAAATGATAAGATCATTTATTGTTGATCTGATATCACTTTTATAGTAAATACTGTTTACACTTACCAGTATTGGATTGCTATACTCAATGGATCATTCAGATGTAAATTTCTGTATGAAATGTGGTAATACGCTCCAAATGAAAACACGATTTGGAGCAAATCGCCCCACATGCACTAGCTGCAATTACACTCACTTTTTTGATCCAAAAGTAGCTGCGGCTATGTGGCTGATGGATCAAAACAAATTGTTGCTAGTAAAACGTGCAGTAGAACCAGAAAAAGGTCTATGGACTCTACCTGGTGGATTTGTAGATGCTTGGGAACATCCTGCTGATACCGCTGTAAGAGAATGTCTTGAAGAAACTGGCCTAAAAGTACAAGCAGTTAAAATGATCGACTTAGTTACAACAAACTATGACTCAAAAGGGAAAGGGTTCATAATCTTCTATACAGGAAAGATTTTGTCAGGAAGAATAAAAGCAGGTGATGATGCTGATGATGTGGCATGGTTTGACATTAATGATTTACCTACAATTGCATTTGATGCCACAAAATCAATTATAAAAAATTGGAAAAACAATCAATTTTCAATGAAGTAGCAAACATATGCTAGAATAGAATATAACCAAATGAAAATCAGGAACATAAGATAGATGATCAAAGTAAAAATTGATAGCATACGTGTAAGTCTTATGACCCAACATCGTGTAGCTATACTGAAAGAAGATAGTAGTGAACGCTATCTGCCTATCTGGATTGGTCCTTGTGAAGCCGACTCTATCACAGTTAGACTACAAAACCTAGAAATGGCCCGTCCTCTCACTCACGATATTCTTGCACAAACAATCTCTGAATTAGGAGGAAATGTGTTGCACGTATCCATTCATGATCTTAGAAATGACGTGTTTTATGCATCAATTGTGATAGAACAAAACAGCGAACAAATTGAATTAGACGCAAGACCATCGGATGCATTAGCACTTGCAGTACGAACAGATATTCCAATATTTGTCACTACAGAAGTAATGAAAAAAGCATCTATTACCCCTGAAGATGACATAACATATGATAATGATACAACAAACAATTTACCAGAAGAAGAAAGTAACTTATCTGCTTTTTCAGATTTTGTTGATAGTCTAGATTTAGATAATTTAGACTCTAAAACTGGACAAGAATAACTATGATCAACAAATAGAGATTGCAGTAATTGTAAGACTATTACCACAATACATTATGTAGAATGTTCTAAACAAACATGGATAATACTAACCAAGATTTCATTCAGCCACATAACCTAGAGTCTGAAGAAGCAGTCATTGGTTCTATTCTAATAGATCCAGATGCATATTATGAAGTAGCATCTACACTTAAATCTGAAGATTTCTACCTCGTTAAACATAGATGGATTTGGGACGTATTTAAAGCACTAAATGATCAAAACATGCCAATTGATCAATTAACTACCCAAGAAGAACTTGAATCTCGAAAACAATTAGAAGAAATAGGTGGGTTTGCCTATCTAACACAGTTAGTAACACGAGTACCGACAGCATATAACGTGTCCGCATATGCAAAACTAGTAGAAGAATCAGCTACCAGACGAAGATTAATAAAAGCTGCTGGTAATGTGGCAAAAATAGCATATGATGAAAAAACAGATATCGACGAAGTAGTGAATCAGTCTGAACAAGCACTATTTGGTGTAACTGAAGGACGTTCAACTCGTGATCTAGTACCTATCAGTCAAGTTGCTCACGAATACTATGATAGAGTCCAAACATTATATGATAATAGAGGCAAAGTAGTAGGCGTACCAACTGGCTTTCACGATCTCGATAAATTATTAGGAGGAATGCAAAAATCCGATCTCATTGTAGTAGCTGGTAGACCAGGCAAGGGAAAATCAGCATTTATGATTTCTGTTGCATTAAATGCAGCTCGTACACACAATCAACGAGTAGCATTATTTTCACTTGAGATGTCAAATGAACAAGTTATGCAAAGAATGGTAGCGCAAGAATGTCATATAGATAGCCATAAACTGCGTATGGGAGAGTTAGAAAACGAACAGATGGATAAATTTATTCACTCGGTAAATTTGTTAAGTGAAATAGGAGTATATTTGGATGACACTCCTTCAATTTCTGCAATGCAGTTGCGTTCTAAAAGCCGAAGACTAGCTGCTGAAATAAAATTGGATCTAATCATTGTAGACTATCTACAACTCATGGTTACAGATGTCAGAAGAGATACAAATCGTGTTCAAGAAGTATCAGAAATATCACGTAGCCTCAAAGCTCTAGCAAGAGAATTACATGTACCTGTATTAGCAGGGGCTCAACTATCTAGAGGAGTAGAGCAACGTGCTGGTCAAAAACCATTACTGTCTGACTTACGAGAATCTGGAAGTATAGAACAAGATAGTGATGTAGTAATGTTTCTACATCATCCGGACGCATGGGACGATGATCCCCAACGACAACACGTAACTGAACTAGTTGTATCTAAACATCGCAACGGAAAAACCGGATCAGTAGAATTAGTATTTCTACCTCAATATGCTGAATTTGTTGATGCTGCTCATAGAAACATAGTTTTACAGGAATAAACATATGAACAACGGATTTGCAGGTTTTCCTAAAGGTAAAGTACGAGTAACACCTATTCCTAATCTATTCTTTAGTGAATTATTACCTTATATTGACAATATTGACGAACTTAAACTAACCCTTCACTGCTTTTGGTTATTATCACGAAAGGAAGGTAAATTTAGGTACATAACTCTAACTGAATTGAACTCAGACCAAACACTTTTAAATGGGTTTGAAATTCCTGGTCAAAAGTCACTAAACCAATCTATTCAAAAAGCGTGTGCAAGAGGCACATTGTTACAAGCATCAATTGAAACAGACTCTAATACAAAAGAAATTTATCTCTTTATCAACACCGGTAAAGGTCGATCAGCTATACAAAGCATAAAAAAAGGTGAATGGATACCTGGTAACAACAACCAAACACCTATTAGTGTTACAATAGAAACTCCAAATATCTTCATTATTTATGAACAAAACATAGGAGCATTAACACCTATAATAGCAGAACAATTGATAGATGCTGAAAAAGAATTTTCAACACAATGGATCAAAGAAGCTATAAAACTGGCTGCCGAAAACAATGCTCGCTCATGGAGTTATATTGATGCTATACTAAAAAGATGGCAGCGGGAAGGAAAAGGTCAGAAAGATGGAAAAAGCCGAAGAGACACTGAAAAAACTCGCAAAAAATATCTCGAATACCTCGACAACTGAAAGTGATACTTCCCAAAAAGATGGATTAGGAGATCCAAATTGTCCTAATTGTCTAGGAGTAGGATTTGTAAGTTCCAATGCAAACATTGAAGATCCTGATTTCGGTAAACTTCATACTTGTACATGTCGTCTAGAAAATCTACAAGAAGCTATCACTATACAAAAACAAAACTCCTCTAGTTTAGGTAGATTATCAGAGAAAACATTTGACAATTTCATACCATCTGGCAATACCACTGATCCGATGAAAAAAGACAGCTTAGAGCGAGCATATCAACAATCACTCCGGTTTGCCAAAAAACCTGAAGGATGGATACTATTACATGGCGGATATGGATGTGGTAAAACACACTTGGCTGCTGCAATTGGTAATTATTCTATTACGATTGGTCATGATGTGTTGTTTGTAAATATTCCTGATTTACTAGATCATCTAAGATCAACCTTTGCACCAGGTTCAACAATAGATTACGACACATTGTTCGACAAAACTCGTAACATTTTCTTACTCATACTAGATGATCTTGGATCAGAAAATCCAACTCAATGGGCACAAGAAAAATTGTATCAAATTATTAACCATAGATATACAACAAAACTCCCTACAGTTGTCACCAGCAACGTCAACCTAGAAAGTATAGAACCCCGAATAAGAAGTAGGTTAGTTGATATAGATCTCGTCCGAAAATTAATGATTCAGGCACCAGATTTTCGACGGGCTGATTCAGACCAAACTGATTTGTCTTCTCTACCAATACACAAAGAACAAACATTTGAAAATTTTTATTCTCGAAAAAAAGAAATACCAAACGAGCATTATGAACGCTTACTAACTGCTACAAATGCTGCTAAAACATTTGCTACAAATCCTGAAGGATGGCTTTTACTCATTGGAGGACATGGTTGTGGTAAAACCCATCTAGCTGCTGCAATTTCTAATCAAAGAATCCAAAATGGTCATTCTGCCCTTTTTATTACAACAGCTGATCTCCTCGATCATCTGCGTGCTACGTTTAGCCCAAATTCACCAATACGTTTTGACAAACAGTTTTCAACACTACGTAATGCACCTCTTCTGGTACTAGATGATCTAACAATCGAAAGTGCTACTCCATGGGCTAAAGAAAAACTAATGCAGCTGATTGACCATAGATATGTAACAAAATTACCTACAATTATTACAACAGCTGCTGACAAGTCAGATCTAGGAACTCGATTAGAAAGTCGTTTGCTAAATCCCGATATCAGTATAATATGTCCAATTACAGCACCTATGTACAAAGGTAAGAAAACAAATAATTAACTGTACTGTAGTCATAAACCTTTCATGAAAATAATTCATCGTTCTATATTATTATGTGGAATAATAATCGTATCATGCGTCTGCACATATGGAATACTATCTGCGTTATCTAGACCACAAACATTACATCCTTTTTTTCAATTAGAAACAATTCAAGCAGAAACGAATATTATAGCCAACAAAGGTGGATCGGATTTGTGGCCTGAAAACACTACCTTCGCTTTTGAACAACTTGCTGAACTGGGAATAAACGCTATCCGCATAGATCTTAGATTAAGTAAAGACAACAGACTGGTATTAATCCACGATAAAACAACTGATCGTACTACTAACATGAAAGCCATAGTGAATGAATTAAATCTAGATGAACTAGAAAATCTAGATGCTGGACATCACTGGACAAATGATAATATAACATACACCTATCGTGATATAGGAATTACAATACCAACATTTACAGAAGTATTAACTAACTTTCCTAACTTTCAAAAATACATAAACCTAAATGACAACAATACACTTGCATCAGAAATATTGTGTATGAAAATAAATGAACATAATGCAATTCATACAGTAATAGTCTCTTCAGAATCATCGTCAATCATGCAACATTTTCGTAATATATGTCCAGCAATAGCTACTGAAGCTGATCCAAATGAGACAAGAACGTTTCTAATATTAAATACTATGTTCTTGTCTCCAATATATACTCCAAACTTTCACCTAATAGAGATTCCTGAATATCTATTAGGATTCAGAGTAATAACTCCATATCTAATTAGATCTGCTGAGTTAAAAGGAATACGTGTACATGCAATTAACAACAGCAAAACTGATAACATAGCTTATCTGTTAGAACATGGAATACATGGCATTATCACTAATACACCACTTGAAGTAATTGATATTATCAAGAAAACCCAAGACTAACTCACTTGCTTATTATATGCAAGTTTAATAGATTGAATAACATTATTTAGAAAGTACAGATATTATGTATCAACTAACCAACATTTAATTCCGTCAACTTTCCACTTGTCATAAAAATCACTCTTTCAGCTATATTAGTTGCACGATCACCTATTCTTTCTAAATTATGTGCAACAAATAAAACTGATAACAAATGATCTGTCGATTGACTAGCATCTCGAGTCTCACCTACTAATTTGTGAAATAACAATCGGTGTTGACTATCAAGACTATCATCATTGTCTGCAACAGAATACGCTGCATTTGCATCATGTTCTGAATAAGATATTATCGCTCTCTTCAACATTTCCCGACATTGATTACTTAGTTGATAAATAGCATTAGGAATCTCCCGTTTTGGATACAATTCCCCACGCACAGCCAATTTAGCTATACCTGCAGCATAATCACCAATACGCTCCAGCTCAGTAACTATATTCATAGTTGCTACAATTAACCGTAAATCCACAGCCACAGGTTGCTGTGTAACCATAATATGCAAGCAGTTTTCTTCGACATCAAAACGCTTTGCATTCACGTTAACATCCTCAGTAATCACCTGTTGTGCAAGCTCAATATCACAGATTGAAAAAGCATTAATAGCTTTCTCAATAGCAGTATCAACCTTACTACTTAAGCGTATAACATCATCTACGATCGCTTTGATATATTCATCCAAAATAACACGTGTTCGCTTGTTGTCCATAACATCACTCCTCTGTTACTAATATAAATATATTAAAGAACCTGCTTCTATTTTCCATTTTCTAATTGACAGGCAAACTGCTCTGGAAGACCATTACTTCGTACAGATTGCGCTGCTGCACTAACATTATAATCAACTAATCTGTATTCCAATGTAGATTTATTAGAATCAAGTACTAACAGCACATACCCTGCCCTAGGATCACCAGTTTTAGGTTGACCAACTGATCCAGTATTCACAAACATTGTATTATCTACTGATTTCTGATAATGCAAATGTGTATGTCCACAAAATATGTAGTCAGCATCGGCTACCTTCGCAATCCGTTGAAATGTAGATTTGCGACGATCAGCAAACAAATACTCATTCATTGAGCGTGGACTCCCATGTACAAACAATATACGACAACCATAATACTCTTTTTTAATTGATTTAGGCAATTTCCGCAATAGAGTCTTATTTGCCGAACTTGTATGCCTCTTTGTCCAAGATAATGATGATGCACTCAGAACAATATCATCAGGATTCTTAGATGCACAGCCACAACTCTCTCTATCAAAACCAACAGCATCATCATAATTACCCATTACTGTTGGTATATTATTTTGACTAATAAACTCAATTGTCTCATTAGGATACGCACCATAACCAACTAAATCTCCCAAACAATATATCTCATCAGGTTGAACACGATTAAGCTCTTCCCACACTGCCTTTAAGGCATCAAAATTAGAATGAATATCTGAAATTATTGCAATCTTCATACCTAACCAAATCGACCTGTCACATAGTCTTCAGTTCGCTCCAATGATGGTCTAGTGAAAATCGTATTCGTATCATCAAACTCTATTAATTCACCTAACCAGAAAAACCCTGTCTTGTCAGATACACGAGCTGCTTGCTGCATGTTGTGAGTAACAATAACAATAGTGTAATTCTCCTTCAATTCCTGTATCAATTCCTCTATCTGGTTTGTTGCAATAGGATCCAACGCAGAACATGGTTCATCCATCAAGATTACATCTGGTTTTACAGCTAATAAACGAGCGATACATAACCGCTGCTGTTGACCTAATGACAAAGATAAGGCCGGTTGTTTCAAATCATCCTGTATTTCATCCCATAATGCGGATGCACGGAGAGACTGTACCACTAATTCCTCTAAGTCATTACCATCTGCTAATCCTAATATACGTGGACCAAAAGCTACGTTATCAAAAACTGATTGCGGAAATGGATTTGGTCTCTGAAAAACCAAACCTACTTGTTGTCGCAATGACGTTACATCAACATGAGATTCATAAATATCTTGACCATTCAGCAAGATATTCCCATTAATACTAGTATCAACAATAGTGTCATTCATACGATTTAGGCAACGTAAAAAAGTAGATTTACCACATCCAGAAGGACCAATAAGAGCCGTAACCTCACGTGATAATATTTTCATATTCACATCAGTTAACGCTTGTGAACCACCATAATAAAAATTGAGACGCTCAATCTGAAAAGTGATTTGATCAGACATTATATTTTCCTCTACCCAAACCTACCTGTAATATATTCTTCTGTCTGTTTTTCACGCGGGGAACTAAATAACTCCTCACCTATCCCAGATTCTATCAATTCTCCCTGTAGCATAAATACTGCTAGATCTGCAATACGCGCTGTTTGCTGAATACTACTAGGAGCAATAATAACTGTGTATTTTTCCTTCAAAGTTTGAAGTGAAGATTCCACTTTTGCAGTCGATATCGGATCCAAACCAGAAGTAGGTTCATCAAGCAACAGTACTTCAGGCTCCAGAGCTAAGACTCTAGCAATACAGAGTCGCTGCTGTTGGCCTCCAGACAATGCAGAAGCAGATTCGTTCAATCTGTCCTTAACTTCTTCCCATAATGCGGCTGCCCGCAAGCTACTCTCCACTGCATCATCCAGTTTCACTCTATTTCTCTCTCCAGACAATTCTAAACCATAAGTCACATTTTGTTTAATTGAAAACGGTAAAGGTATCGGTTGAGCAAAAACAATACCGATTCTCCGACGTAGAGAAATTACATCCACACTCCTATCAAAAATACTAATATTATCCAAAATAATATTACCTGTCACACTGATATCAATAAGATCATTCAACCGATTTAGAGTACGAAGTAAAGTACTCTTACCACCACCAGCAGGACCAAACAAAGCTGTTATAGAATTTTTAGGAATATCCAAACACACATTACGCAAAGCTTGCGTACCATCATCATAAGCTACTGACAATTTGTCAATTCTAATTTTTAGATTATTAAACATTTAAAATCCTACCATTGTCGTTTGCCCCGGTGCCAAGTACGTACACTTGCAGCTAGTATATTCATGGTTAATACAAACGTGAGCAACACAGCGGCTGTACCGTATTGAATCTTTATAGGCATCTCTGGAATTTGTGTGGATATTACGAAAAGATGATATGGTAACGCCATGGTTTGATCAAAAATAGACTGAGGTAATTTTGGTAAAAAGAATGCAGCCCCAGTAAAAAGAATTGGAGCAGTTTCACCCGCAGCTCTATTCAAACCAAGAATAACACCAGTGAGAATACCCGGTAATGCTTGAGGAAGCACCACTCTACGAATAGTCTGCCAACGCGTTGCTCCCATCCCAACACTGACTATTCGAAAACTTTGAGGAACTGCTCGTAAGGCTTCTTCTGCTGTACTAATAATTACCGGAATAGTCATAATTGATAGAGTGAAACAAGCTGCTATGATCGAAGAGCCAAAATTTAGAAATAGTACAAATAATCCTAATCCGAATAAACCATATACTACTGAAGGAATACCTGCTAGATTAACAATTGCCAGACGAATCATGCGAGTCAAGTAATTGTCAGTCGCATATTCTGACAAATAGATTGCTGATGCTATTCCCAAAGGGATTGATATCATACCAGTACCAAATACAAGATAAAATGTGCCAATAATAGCTGGCCATATACCACCTGCCCTCATACCATCACGTGGTATTTCCAACAAAAATGACCATGTAATAACTTCTACCCCTGAGAAAAAGATGGAAATTATTATAATAATTATCGGTATAGCTGTAATTACAGCTGCTAAACCTATTATTCCAAACGCTATTTTTTCAACAATATGTCTAGATATACGTTTCATATAATTTCAACCTATTTCAAGACAACAATCTCTCTGTACGTTTACGTGAACGAAATAATACTGCAGAAGCAGAAATATTTACTATAAAACTAATAATAAATAATACCAATCCAATAGAGAATAGTACATGATAATGTAAGCTTCCATTAGCTACCTCACCCATTTCCGCTGCTATAGTAGCTGTCATAGTACGTAACGAAACGAAAAGTGACCCTATCCCAGATGCCATCTGTGGTGCATTTCCAGTAACCATCATAACCGTCATAGTTTCCCCAATAGCACGACCAATACCCAACATAATTGCTGTCAATACTCCTGACCTAGCAGCCGGCAGTGTCACGCGCCAAATCGTTTGCCAACGTGTAGCACCAATAGCAAGCGCAGCATCTTTATATTCTTTCGGTACTGCATCTAACGCATCTTCAGCTACACTGACAATAGTAGGAATAGCCATACCTGCTAACAGTATGGCTCCAGTAAACGCTGTCAATCCTGTAGGAAGATAAAGTTCTTCACGCACGATAGGTGCTAATACAGTAATTCCCAAAAACCCTAACACCACGGAAGGTACTCCTCCTAGAATTTCTACCAACGGTTTCAATATTTCACGCAACCAACGAGGAGCGATTTCCGCGATAAATATAGCAGTCATAATTCCTAATGGTATAGATACTATAGCTGCTCCAAGTGTAATAATGAGAGATCCACTTAATAGTGGTAAAATTCCAAAATAATTCTCAATAGGATACCATCGTTGATTCCACAAGTCTCCAACCCGTACATCTGCAAAAGTCGGTAATGACTCCTGCATTAAAAAAACAAAGATAAGAAATACGAATAGCACTGCTGAATAGCCTGATATACGTATCATTGATTCCACAATAAATTCAAGTAATTGACGATATTTGATGTTGAAGATAATTTTCATATTAGCAAATTTTGTCATCCTATATTATATTTGTTGCAATCCATTTGTCTTCAAACTTAATTCACAGGCACAAAGCCTAATTCCTCCACAATCAACTGTGCTTCTGAAGTATAAATCCAATCAATATAATCCTTGTGCGATCCAGTCGGTTCTCCTGGCAAATACATGTACAACGCACGTGAAATAGGGTACGAATTATCGATAACAGTCTCAATTGTTGGTATAACATAATAATTCGTGTTGTCTAAAGAAGACACAGCCACCACTTTTACTTCATCTGTCACATATCCAAGACCATCATAACCTATAGCATTCGGATTTTGAGATATTTCGGATGTTATACCTTCAGATGAAGGCAATAGCAAAGTGCTTGGCGAAAAGAAAGTTTTGTTACTCTTGTCACCCATACGCACTACAGCTTCCAAGAAATATACATGAGTACCTGAATTCACCTCACGCGAAAGCCCCACAATTGGACGATCTTCACCTCCCACATCTAACCAATTAGATATTTTTCCACTAAAAATATCGGATAATTGTTGTAATGTCAGTTGATCAATTGGATTGTGTGGGTGTACTATCACTGCTATACCATCACGAGCTATAACATATTCAACAGGATTATAACCATTATCTTTAGCATTAATATATTCTTTTTCCTTCATCTTTCTTGATGCATTTGCAATATCTACAGTACCATTTATCATTGCAGCAATACCTGTCCCAGATCCTCCACCAGTAACAGATATACTAATATTTGGATTTATAATACTATATGCTTCAGACCATGCTAAGGCCAAATTCACAATGGTATCGGAACCCTTATTGGTCAAGGTAATACTATCGACTCCATCAGAATTTTGTAAATTACTATATTCTTTATCGCAAGCACTAAGTATTAAAACGCAGATGATAAGAACAATGGTGCTGTTGTTACGCTTTATAAATCGCATACAAATACTATACTCTAACTTGTGAAAGAAAAATATAAATTTCAATTAATAAGAAATAAATATTAGATTAAATATTCTTAATGTTATGACACAATAATCACAAATACTATATTAGTATTGTCATCTATCAGATCGTAATAATGTAAACGTAATTCTTGCACCATGCTCAGATGAGTTTGAAGCCCATATACTCCCACCATGAGCCTGTACAATATGGTTAGCAATTGCTAAACCCAATCCAGTACCAGCACCCTTCCTGGTACGATCTGCACGAAAAAATCTTTCAAAAATACGTGGTACATCATCCGGATGAATTCCTGGCCCAGAATCCTGTGTTTCAATTCGCACATATTCATCCTCGGCAATTGCACTAACAATTACTTTACCATCCGAAGGCGTAAACTTGATCGCATTATGAAATATGTTACCCAAGACTCTTTGTATTTGGTCAGCATCAGACCAAACTGGCACGTCAGTATATTCAGCAACACAAAAATCAATAGATTTAGAATCAGCTTGAGGTTGTAATCGCTCGATGGCTGACATTATAAGTGGCGTAGTAGTAACAGAATCCAACTTAATCGCAAAACGCCCTGACTCTATTAGTGATATGTCAAGCAACTCTTGAGCCATTTCCTTCAATACTTCAGTCTCTGTAGAAATTTTTTGCAAAAAAGATGTCACTTCACCAGATTTATCTTGATCCAATAACATATCCAAAAGTAATCGGATTGAAGTCAATGGAGTGCGCAATTCATGTGATATGTTTGCAAACATATCACGCTTAACTTGTTCCAAATAATGTAAATCTGAAACATCAGAAAGGGCTACAATAGCTCCATCATTGAATTTCAATGCTCGCACCTGAAAAACTTTATCATTGAACTTGGATTGCCATTGATACAGTTCTGTATCTTTGTCACTCGATACTACCCCACGACACTCAATTTCAAACTCCTCAGAATGAGTGTAACTTACAATACTTACTGCAGAATCTGATAAATCACCAAAAATATGCACAGCAATGGGACTCGCATATATTACATTAAGTCTAGAATCCACAAATAATAAAGCCTCTTCTAATACATTGCTAGCGGCTTGCCATCTTCCACTTTGTAGTTTAGATTTCTCAGTGACTTTGTCTAGATCATCAGTTAATATCTTGATTTGACGTCGCATAGCATCTAAAGATCGCTTTGAACTCACGTAATAGCGAAAACACACTAAAACCAACAATATACAGATTAATATAACAACTAGAGTATTATTCATTCTTCAAACCGATATCCCACTCCACGTACAGTAATTATTCGCGTTGGATTAGACGGATCCAATTCGATTTTCTTTCGTAACCATCTTATATGTACATCAACAGTATGTGTATTACCCACATAACTATAACCCCATACTTTTTCCAACAACAAATCACGCGACAAGACTGCTCCTTTATTTCTGACAAGTTCAGCAAGAAGATTAAATTCCTTATTTGTCAAACGTAGTTCTTGATTGCCTTTGTAAACACGTCTCGAATTGATATCCATCTTAATGTCAGAAGATATGAGCACAAGATTATCAGTATCCATACTTGTTGTACGACGTAATACTGATCGAATTCTGGCAAGTAATTCTCCTATACCAAATGGTTTCACTATATAATCATCAGCACCTGTTTCTAAACCAACGATTTTGTCCATTTCAGTCCCACGCGCAGTAAGCATAATAATTGGAACATCTGAAGTACGACGAAGAATTCGACAGACTGACATTCCATCCATCTCAGGTAGCATCAGATCCAATAAAATCAAATCTAATTGCAAATCTTTTGCCATTTGCAAGCCATCCAAACCATTATCAGCCTCTAATACTTCATATCCTTCAGATCTCAAACCTTCTGAAAGTAATTCGCGAACAGTATCCTCATCTTCAACGATCAATATTTTCATGATAAAATAATTTCCTACAATAAGTAAAATTTAATATATTAACATTATACAAATTCTGAATATAAAATATATACAACCATCTAGACATAAAATAATTGTAATTTGATTATATACAACATAAGGGAATTCGACATGAATATAGACAAAACTATTGATGATATTGTTTTACTAGTGCAACGTGATGGACAACCTCTTAAAGGTTTAGGAGTTCGTGACAAGAAAATCTATGTGCGCATCAAAGGATATGATAACATTGGAATATGGATAGAATTGATTGATTATGAATTACCACAATTGGCATATTCAGATTCAAGTCCTACAACAGATGTAAAAGCAAAAGCATGTGCTTTAGTACCTTGGGCAGCAATAGAAACAATTATACATTTTCCAGACTTAGAAGGATTTGACTTCCCTCAACCAACATTACACCAACTAGGATTCCAAAGCGAATAGATCTCAATATATTGTGAATACCTACAGATTAGCATTTAATTGGTTTTGGTAACTTAACACAAGGTTTTGATACGGTAATAAAAAAGCACACTGCTTTTCTTGAACAACAATACAATATACAGGAACAACTAAAATAACAAAACAGGACATATCTAATGCGCCAAAAAATAACCAACACTGGAAATTAATAGGAACACTAACAACACATTCCAAAAGATATACTGTAAAAATACAGCTGGAATTACTAGAATCCAATGATACTCTTTATTCAATCTCTGGTGCTACAAATACCATTACATACAATACAAAATTGCTAAAAGTATTAACTCTAATAGGTCTAGGGGATGTTCACATTGAAACAAACAGGATATGCAATACTACAATACATCTTATCTATTTACAATAATATAACAAAAAACCTCCTAAATAGAGGTTTATTATAATAATAATATCTTGATGATTAATATATAAATCACAAAAGTTTGCGCAGCACTGTCTGTAATATTCCTCCATTAAGATAATATTCAATTTCTACTGGTGTATCAATACGAACCTTTACTCTAAATTCAACTGTTGATCCATCTTGTCTCATAGCCTTTACATCTACTAATCCTAAAGGTTGTAAATCTTCAGGCAAATAAATGTCATAGATCTCACCACCTGTCAGCCCTAAAGAACACCATGTATAATTGTCAACAAATTCCAAAGGAACGACTCCCATACCAACTAGATTACTCCGATGGATACGCTCAAAACTATTGGCAATCACAGCTTGAACCCCCAACAGTTTCGTTCCTTTTGCTGCCCAATCTCGCGATGAACCTGTCCCGTACTCTGTCCCTGCTATCACAACTAGAGGAGTATCATTATCCTTATACATCATCGATGCCTCAAAAATTGTCATCTCCTGAGGATCTGACATACCATTATGATCAAAATAAACCGTATATCCACCTTCTTTGCCAGCAACCAACTCATTCTTAAGACGTATATTGGCAAAAGTACCTCGTGTCATAACCTGATCATTTCCTCGGCGAGCACCATAACTATTAAAATTTTCTGGTAAAACGCCCTGCTCCATAAGATATTGTCCAGCTGGAGAATGTTCAGAGAATTTCCCGGCAGGTGATATATGATCAGTAGTAACAGTATCACCCAATAATGCAAGCACTCTAGCTCCTCTAATTGGATTGATTTCCGGAACATCAGATGTAATGTTGTCAAAAAAAGGAGGTTCTTTTATATAGTTTGAATTTTCATCCCATTGATACAAAGCGTCTGATGAACCGACAATTTGATTCCATGCATTATTGCCGTCAAAAACATTGCTATATTTGTCCAAATACTGCTCAGTTTTTACTGAACTACTTATTGCTTGAGTTATTTCATCCTGAGTAGGCCATATATCACTTAAAAATACAGGCTGACCATCAGTTCCAATACCCAATGATTCAGATTGAAAATCAATATCCACAGTACCAGCCAAAGCATATGCTACAACCAATGGAGGAGAAGCAAGATAATTAGCTTTCACATGAGAATGAATACGACCTTCAAAATTTCTATTACCTGATAAAACTGATGCAGCAACCAAATCGTCATTCTCTATTACTTTCGCAATATCAGAATCAAGTGGACCACTATTACCAATACAAGTTGTACATCCATA
>DBHI01000136.1:19553-20221 GCA_002296125.1 Anaerolineales bacterium UBA832
CAAGTTGTACATCCATATCCTACAGTATGAAATCCAAGTTTTTCCAAGTATTCTGTCAGTCCACATTCGTCTAAATATTCTGTTACTACGCGAGATCCAGGAGCTAAAGTAGTTTTAACATATGATTCAACATTTAAACCTTTCTCAACTGCCTTCTTTGCTAATAGACCTGCTCCCAACATAACACTAGGATTAGAAGTATTAGTACATGACGTAATAGCTGCTATTACTACTGATCCATGATCAATTTTCTTAACATCATCTGTTAATTCTTTCCCATTGATATTCTCTAATCCAAAACCACCTTTATCTATAGAACTAACCAGTGTATCCTTAAATGATTTTTTCATGTTTTTGAGTAGTACTCTATCCTGTGGACGTTTAGGACCAGCCATACTAGGTTCTACTGTACTTAAATCTAATTCCAACAAACTGCTAAATTCAAGATCTGGATCATTATCATTACGAAACAAATTCTGTTCTTTACAATAGCGCTCCACTAAATCAGCATCACGACCCGTGCGTCTTAAGAAAGATAAAGTTTCATCATCAACTGGAAAATAACCCATTGTAGCTCCATATTCAGGAGCCATATTTGCAATCGTAGCCCTATCTGGCAAACTCATACCATTCAATGCTGGTCCAAAAAACTCAACAAATTTTCCAAC
>DBHI01000136.1:20543-21018 GCA_002296125.1 Anaerolineales bacterium UBA832
CAAATTTTCCAACAACACCTTTTAGTCTCAATTGTTCTACTATTGTAAGCGCAAGATCTGTCGCTGTAGAACCCTCTGGCAATACACCGGTTAATTTATAACCCACAACATCTGGTGTCATCATATAAATAGGCTGACCTAACATAACAGCTTCTGCTTCAATACCTCCGACTCCCCATCCAAGCACTCCTAACCCATTAATCATTGTAGTATGAGAATCCGTACCAACCAAACTATCAGGATATAGCACCAACTCATTATTTACTTGATTTGATGATACAACACTTGCTAAGTATTCCAAATTGACTTGATGAATAATTCCTGTCGCTGGTGGTACTACGCGCAGATTATCAAATGCCTTGCTAGCCCAAGCTAAACATGCGTAACGTTCCCCATTACGCTCAAATTCTTTGTCAGCATTCCGTGCTAATGCCAAACCATCACCAAAGTAATCAACTTGTACTGAATGATCAAT
>DBHI01000136.1:21340-45232 GCA_002296125.1 Anaerolineales bacterium UBA832
CTTGTACTGAATGATCAATTACAATATCAACTGGGACAAGAGGATTGATTTTATTGGGATCAAGGTCATGACGATGCAGTGCTGACCTCAAAGCAGCTAAATCAACTACACCTGGTACAGCAGTAAAATCCTGCATTATTACTCTACCAGGCTTAAACGGTATTTCAACTAATGGGTTGTTCTTTGCACTCCATCCCGCAAATGCTTCTACATCCTTATCTGTCACAGTGAAACCATCCTCGGTTCGTAAGAGTGCTTCTAAAAGAATTCGTAATGAATACGGCAATTTAGATACATCACAGACATTGTTCTTCTCCAGAGATTCAAGTCTGTATATAACTGCCTTCCCTGAGGGAGTAACAAGACTATCTCGTGCACCAAACGAATTAGGATGCTTATTTATAATCATTGTGTTCAACTCGAATTTAATCGATCTCCATATTGCTGTTCATAATATTCTTTAAATTCACCATCCTTAATAGGTTTCCACCACCAATCATTGTTTTGATACCATTTCACAGTATCCTCCAAAGATTCCTCAAATGTTTTGGCAGGTTTCCAACCTAAAGACATCAAAAGACTAGAATCAAGTGCATATCTCCTGTCGTGTCCCGGACGATCATTTACTGGAGCAATTAAATCCAATGGTTTGCCAGCATATTGGAGAATCATCTCAGTCACTTCTATATTGGTTCTTTCATTACCTCCACCTAAATTATATACTCCACCCGAAACCCCTTTATGTAAAACAACATCTATCCCTGAACAATGATCTGTCACATGCAACCAATCACGAACCTGCAAGCCATCACCATATAATGGCAATGCCTTGTTCTCAATTGCATTAGTGATAAACAAAGGTGCAATTTTTTCAGGATATTGATAAGGACCAAACGTGTTACTACCACGAGTAACAACAGTATTGAGATCATAAGTTTCATTATAAGCCCTCACCAACAGTTCAGCACCTGCTTTGCTAGCCGCATAAGGACTATTAGGCTCGAAAGGATCTCCTTCCTTGAACAAACCTTCTAATATACTTCCATATACTTCATCAGTACTTACTTGATGAATTCGTGATACATTATGATCACGTGCAGCATCAAGTAACACATGAGTGCCCACTATATCAGTCTGAATAAATGCATCAGCTGATAATATTGATCTATCAACATGACTTTCAGCAGCAAAATTAACTATAGTATCAATTTGATTATCATCAATCACTTGATTGACCATCTCACGATCAACGATATCACCAAGTAAAAACTTATATCGTTCATTATCCTGTACACTACGAAGGTTATCTAAATTACCTGCATATGTCAATTTGTCATATACGTATAAGTTATAGTCTGGATATTTATCCAACATATAACATACAAAATTGGAACCTATAAATCCAGCTCCACCAGTTACTAAAATATTTTTCACGGAATCCAAAAATTACTATAATCACCTAAATTCATTTTTAATGCCTTCGGTCTTTTACTAGTATGACCTACTATTGCATTACGTCCAATCATACTATCTATTATACGAGTTGATACTCCTGATATATGAGAATTCTCTAACATAATAGAATGTTCAATTTCACTGTTTCTAATTATACAATCATGATATATAGACGTATATGGTCCGACATATGCATTATCAATTATAGTATTTTCTCCTATAATACTCGGACCCCTAATGGTACTATTAATCACCTTAGCACCATCTTGGATGGTAACACTTCTACCTATTTCAGATTGATCATCTATTCCAGAATCAACACTAATTTCATGCTCGATCTCATCCAATACATGTCCATTAGCAGTCAACATATCTAATGGTTTGCCAGTATCTATCCACCAACCAGTATGAACATATGGATGAACTGCATGTCCATTAGTCACCAACCATTGAATCGCATCAGTAATTTCTAACTCTCCTCTTGCAGAAGGTTCTATAGAATTAACAGCATTGATAATGCTATTGTCAAACATATAAATCCCAACCAAGGCCAAATCAGATGGGGGATTGTTTGGTTTTTCTATTAGCTGCTTAATAGATCCATCAGAGTGGAGTTCAGCAACGCCAAAATGTTGCGGGTCTGGCACCTTTGTCAACACAATCTGACTATCCCATTGAGATTTTGCAAATTGTTCAATCAAACTGCTAACACCACCTTGTATGACATTATCACCCAAAAACATTACAAAACGATCATTGCCAAGAAACTCCTCTGATATTTTCACTGCATGAGCTAAACCAGCAGGAAATTCTTGAACAATAAAAGTTATATCTACTCCCCATAGACTCCCATCACCTACTGCATCTCTAATTTCTGCTCCAGTATCGCCTATCACAATGCCAATTTCTTTTATGCCTGCATCCCTAATTGCCCTAATAACACGAAATAGTACTGGTTCATTTGCAACTGGTATTAATTGCTTAGCGCGAGTATAAGTAAGTGGATACAAACGTGTACCCTTACCTCCAGCTAATATCAATCCTTTCATTAATAAGATCCTACTGATAAATCAACTGGAGCATTATTAAGAACCGCACCAATAACACGAGCACCTGATTGATTCAGAATTTCACTCGCCCGCTCTAAATGATCACGTCGACTCTGACCAGAATTTAGTACTACAATCACGCCATCTGCATATGATGACAAAATTGCAGCATCAGTCACTGGTAAAACCGGAGGAGAATCTAGTAAAACGAAATCGGCTTGTTGTGATAAATCTACCATCAATCGATCCATATTATTAGAACCTAATAGATCTGCAGGATTTTTAGGTGTCGGACCTGATGTTACAATGGACAAATTATCCACTCCAACATCAAGTTTATTTACAATATCATTTGAAATCAAAGTACTACTTAAACCAAACTCATTTGGCACACCCCAAATATCATGTTGATTCGGATGGCGTAAATCACAATCCATGATCAAAGTTTTTCGTCCACTTTGTGCTAAAGTCACTGCCAAATTAGCAGTAACGTATGATTTGCTATCACTATTGTTTTCAGGTGAAGCTCCACACACTAATATTACACGTAATCTTTCTTTTTTATCAGCAAAAATTATGTTAGTACGAAGTGCACGATAAGCTTCAGATACACTTGAATTTGCGTCAATCAAAGTAATAATATTTTTTGTCATAAATCACTTCCTGTTGGATAAAATTTGTTGATCATCAGAAGGTATTGTCCCAATAACCGGTATCGACACAAAATGTTCGACGTCATTTCTCGATCGTACAATAGCAGCTGAAAAATTCTCCATTAATAGTACAACAATTGAACCAACCACAAATCCTAATATTGCGCCTGCAGACACATTGATTAATCTCCTTGGGCGTTCTAAAACATATCGTGGATTATCCAAGATTATGGCAGTAACACGATCTTCACGACGCTGCTTTTGATTCTCATCGTTACGCCATTGTACCAACAACTCTGCCCAAGTAAGCGCTATATCATTAGCTAAATTTCCATTCTCATTTTCAACTTCAATCTTAATCAAAAATCTTTGAGCCTCAGTTGCTATATATACATCTCCGCGCAACGTCTCCGGTAAAGTATCTAATTGTAATGTATTGATCACTGAATTAGCACTATTGTCTGTATCCAAGAACGCTACGTATGAATCTAGCAACAACTTCGCACTCTGTGTTAAACCAAAATCTGTGCGTGCAGGTTGAACCAACACATTGACAGTAGATTGATACACAGGTGTCATAATTGTACTAAAAAACCATGCTGCTCCAGCAGTTAACATTACTGAAACAATCACAATCCAAATACGTTTCCAAAACAGATACAAATATTCAACAAGTTTCATCAAAATTCGCCTTAATATAATTAATCAATTAAATAACGGACACACAATTAGTGATTGTACCACAATGAAATAGTGAACTTGTCATAAATCATAACTCCACGATCACCTTTATACCTATCCTCTCTATATCATAACGATTACGCACAAATGGATCCAAATAATGTGCACAACATACCATTAAAATCCCTAAAACAATACCGGTCATAATCCTAATTAGAGGTTGCAAATATTGCACAACATTTGGTGGAACTGTCACAATATTAGGCTTATCAAGAGCTATCACTTGAGCATTATATCCACCTAGTTGAGGAAAAACGCTAGCATTTTGTTCTTGCATAACCTTTATAGATGCTTTAGCAATATCCATAGTATGTGCTGAATTATCTGAATTCACATATAACAACACTTCACTACGCACATAATCACTATTAATGGAACCCTGTATTATATCTGCAGAAATCATCACCGATTCTTCAGCGAGTACCATATTCACTGAATCCGCAAAACTACCCGTCACAATCCAATCAGCCAGACCACTAACCAAATATTCTGAACTCAGCCAAGAATAATATGATTTGTCAAATTGTTGATAATTGTTATCATGAGTGTCTGGGAAAACAGCAGCTGAAAATCTTATCGTTGTAACATATCTATCTTGAGGAAGTCTATAAGATGATAATCCAAGTAAAGTAACGAGGACAGTAGGTAATACTAGAAGATACCACCACCTTTTCAAAATTATCGCATATTTATTTAGTAACATTCTATCCTCTACAATGTATGACTACTAGTTTACACAACTAAATACTCACAAATGCATCAAGTATTATATTTTATAACATCAATATATTATTGTAATTATCTATTATAACAATATTAATGCCTAATTAACTACACTTTCAATAAATTCACTAATTTGCTTCTTAAAAATAGACCTGTCAAATCTAAGAGCAAACTGCCTTATTGATAATTGATCATATTGTTTTTGATCAAATTGAATGATTTGTTTCTGAAACTCCTCAACAGTTTGATCAGATACTAATATACCTGTTTCACCATCACGGACATAATCTAAAGCACCACCACCAGCAAATGCAATTACCGGTCTACCAGCAGCCATAGCTTGTATTGGAGTGATACCAAAATCTTCTAGACCTGGAAACAACAATGCCTTACAATCAGCAATCAGATCAGGTAGAACATTATCAGAAACTCTTCCCAAAAACTCAACATTATCTCCAGCCATTGCTTGAAGTCTCTCTAAATCGCGACCTTCCCCTGCTATTTTTAAGGGAACTTGTAATTTAGTACATGCTTCTACCACCAAATCAATGCGTTTATAAGGAATCAATCTAGAAACTACTAGGAAATAACTACCTTTACGTTTTGATGGAACAAAACGATCCGTATTTACAGGAGGATATATAATAACTGATTCACGATTATAATAATTAGTAATACGATTCTGTACCTCACTAGAAATAGCAATAAAGCAATCTACTTCTTCTGCAGCTTTCTTATCCCAAGTCTGCATATGTTTCACTAATGCTCGTATAATCATAGATAAAGTAGCATTATAATCCTCATATTCAAGATAAGATTGAATGTCCCATACATATCTTGTTGGAGTAAGACAATAACAAATATGCTTTGTGTAAGATCCAGTATTAATACCATGACAAAATCCACTTTTGTTTGAAATAACCACATCGTAATCAGACAAATGAATTCTCCCAAAATAAAAAGGGTAAAGTAAAAGATACAGATGATGATAAGATGAAATGTAAGGAAGACTATTCATCCAAGAAGTACGAATATCAACATCACGAAAAATTGAGTTCACTTTATGACTGTCATAAATACTAGTATAAACTGGTGCCATTGGATACATTTCAGACAATACAGATAATACGTCTTCAGCACCACCGCTTTGATTTAACCAATCATGAACTAAGGCAATATTCATAAAAATTTGTTATCACTACGCATTCTATTCTCATAACAACGACACCATAGGACGAAATGATTTTCTATGTATTGGAGTAACATTCAAATTCATTAATCTATCGTAATGCATCTGAGTTCCATAACCTTTATGACTCTCAAATCCATACCCTGGATATTGCTTTGCTAACTTAATCATAAGATTATCTCTATACACTTTCGCTATAATTGATGCTGATGCGATTGACAATGAAATAGCATCACCAAAATTCATCACATTCTGAGGGATACTTAAGTCATTATGCAAATCCATAGCATCAATTAAGAGTTGATCTGGTTTTTGCTTCAAACTATTCACTGCCTGACACATAGCCATACGCGTCGCACTAATAATGCCATTAATATCTATTTCATTGGATGATATTACTCCAACAGATGTAAACAATGCTGTTTGTAAAATCATTTTCGAAATTCTAGTACGTTTTTCGGAAGTTAGACATTTCGAATCCCTAACATCATGTAGTGTTTTCTTTATCAAATCTGGATTAGAAGGAAGCACAACCGATGCTGCAACAACTGGGCCAGCCCACGCACCACGACCAACTTCATCAATCCCTGCAACATGATTACAGCCAACATCCCAGTAGCGCTTTTCTAACCTCAAATGAGGTTTTTTTGGTAATTTACTTGAAATTATATTTTTCATCGTACAGACCCGATTGCCAATTTTTTCTCAAAATCATAATATCCTTTAACATAGCAAAAGAGTCCTGAACCATTCGAACTCTAGTTTCAGGATTAAAATACCAATTAATAGGAATCTCAACAATGTCGTATCCCAATTTTGTGGCTATGAACAATATCTCCACATCGAAACTCATTCCGTAAAAACGTTGTCGACCAAAAAGATCAATAGCAATTGGTGCTCGAAAACACTTGAATCCGCATTGAGTATCCTCAAATCCTGGAAGTGCAGCAATTTTCACTAGATTACTAAATATACGTCCACGAATATGGGTAAATACAGGTTCATTAAACCTTCTAGAACCTTTAACTTCACGAGACCCTATAGCTATATCATAATTGGAAAAATCAGACGAAAAAAATCTACTAATATCATCAATAGGCATAGACAAATCTGCATCACACATAAACCTAAATTCACCTTTAGCTTCTAGCATACCTGTTTTCACAGCAATACCTTTCCCACGCTTAGGAATACTAATCAATCGAATGCCATTCATAATATTTGCATATTTGTTCACAACTTGCACTGTATCATCGTTACTGCCATTTTCTACAACTATTATTTCATAACTATACTTCTGTCTAGACATATAAGCATCTATTGAAACAAGAGTTTTAGGCAAACGATTTGCCTCATTATGAGCTGGTATAATAATCGACAAATAAGTCATTAGTGTATTAATCTCATATTTCGGTCAATATACTTCTTATATAGTCTGATGAAACTTTGCAGTTAGATTGTATGTACTTTCTCTTCAATAGAACTCGAGGAATAGTTAATATACCTACAATCTGACCACGCAGTCTTGCTCTAGCTTCATTCCCTTTCCATGACATTAACGACTGACATGCCAACAATATCTGTCGCCATAATATTGATCTCCAAAAAATTCGCCAAACAACATTTGGAACATCTTTTACAAGCACATAAATGCTATTACGACCATCAAAATAACTAGCAACTGAACCACCACCAGTAGCAGACAAATGATGGTAAACCACAGCACTAGGTACATAAAGAGTTTTCCAGCCCTTTAGTTGCGAACGCCATGCCATATCAATATCTTCTAAAGAAAAAAAGAAACTTTCGTCTAACAAACCAACTTCATCCAACATAGACCGCCTATATCCTGCTGCTCCACCACAAGCAGAAAACACATAATCTTCCATATACTGACCAACATCTTTTTCCCAAACTCCTCTATTAGCTGCCATACCATCAGATCTAAACAAATCACCTGCAGCATGAAATATATCTCTTCTGTCAAAAAGCATCATTCTCGATGCAACAATTCCAACTTCTGGATTGTTTTCAAAAGCCTCTAAGATTTTTTCTAACCAATTAGGTGTAACTTCAGTATCGTTATTCAATAAAACAACTATATCACCTTTGGATGATCTAATACCTGCGTTACATGCACCAGCAAATCCTAAATTTTTTCTTAGTTTTATCAAATTGACATTTCTATATTCATTCTGAATAAATGTACAAGATTCATCCTTGCTAGCATTATCAACAACAAAAACTTCATATTCTTTCAATGTCTGTTTCATAAGTGCGTTTAGACATACAGACAAGTACTGTATACCGTTTAAATTGGGTATTATGACTGATAAAATCATTACAATGACCTTAAATAAAACAAATTATAGGTACCTTAAATTCGTCAAGAATTCTTCTAAAGCAGTTTGCCATGGACGTAACACAACACCATATTTATATGCTTCCCAATTGGCCAAAATGCCCTTCCTGGGAGGGCGAGAATCACGCTTATAATCCCCTAACAATATCGGTTGAATATCTACCGAATTATAACCTGTCAAATCAAGCAATCTACGAGCAAGACCATATCTTGAAACATTCCCAGAATTAACTAGGTGATAAACTCCATATGGAGCCCTTTTAATAAGCTCCAATATTGCAATAGCCAAATCATTTGCATATGTCGGTGCCCCTAGTTCATCTGTCACAACCGATATTTCCTTACCAAATCTAGCTAATTTTAATATTGAATGCAGAAAATTAACACCACCAATAGCATACATCCAAGAAGTACGTACAATGAAATAATTGTCCAATACCTCTTCAGTAATTTTCTCAGCTGCCAACTTAGATTGGCCATAGGAATTTATCGGAGATGGTTCGTCCCATTCAACATATGAATATAATTTGTTGCCATTAAAAACTTCATTTGTACTAAGCAAAATCATTGTAGCATCATATTCAGCACATAAATTAGCAACTGTTTCAGTACCAATAGCATTAACTAACATAGCCTGCTCGGGATTTCGTGCACATCCATCTACATCTGTATATGCAGCACAATGAATCACATAGTCAATAGAATTGCAGTCAAACACTTTTCTTACAGATTCAACATCTGTAATATCGTATTCCGGAAGATCTATCCCTATCACCAAATCGTCTGGTAATATATCAACAAAGATAGATCCTAACTGACCCTTTGAACCTGTAACTAGATATGTCATCACAATTAGAAGATATTATACTATTGTAGATTATGTATCAAAATAATAATTTAACATATTTATAACCTTCTTGGATACATCATCACAAAATTCATCTAAATATGCAATAGAAATACGCGAAAAAATATGCTCTTCTAATAATTCTTGAGATGCCAAAATTTCATAAAAATCATCAGTATTTCTATTCATACGTGAAGAAAATACTTCAAGAGTTTTGGGATATGATCCATCCATTAATTGCTCATAAATAAAATTATACCAACGTTCGAGATCAACATTGCTTGCAAAAGGTAACCAATCAACAGAAGACAAATCAAGACTAAATCGACGACAAATATCAGGAGGCAAACATTGATATGAGATACCATCCAAATAAATTCGCAATACATTGTGTAAAAACATCCTCTCCTGAAAATTTTCCCATGTCTGATACTGACCAAAAACTGGGTCAAACACTTCAAATTTCCATTGTTGATCAACTAATAAATGTGCCAAATATCCTGCTACAAATGCACTATGCCTATCTGACATGCGCTTAACATTTGACAGACTTGTATGCGTCAGCAACATATTTTTGTAAGCAATTTCACTACTAGTATTATTAATAGAGTAAAAATGACTAGTAGTACGACTATGCTGTGACAACGCTTGATAATCTGGAGCAACATTCCCAAACAAAAATTCTGAACTGTATTTGTGTAAATGATTTGAAACCAGACTAGTAAGCCCCGGATCAACTATAATTCTTTCAGCAAGATCAATATGATAAAAAGGTGTCGGCATATAAATATCTATATATTATAATTCTATATGAAATCACTTGGTTTCATATTTTATATCAACAACACAAATGTTAATAATGTACATTATCAGATTAAGTTTCAAACACATCAATCATCTATTACAAATACTAATTGCAACAATCATTCTAACATCAGGCGCTTGTACTCAAGAATCTTCTAAGATACAAATACCTCAAAGCCCCTTACTTAGATCATTTGAGCGTAAATCAGGATCAATAGCATTTATAGGTAGTGACGGCAATGTCTTCTCAATGGATCAAGCAGGAGACAATATAATGCAAATCACTGATAACGCAACTTTATCTGAAGGGAAAGTACTATATTATACCCATATCGCATGGTCACCTGATAGCGAGAAAATTGCCTATGTAAGCTACAGTGGAACTAGTATAGAAGAGATGTCTGCAAAATTGTATGTAAGTAATAAAAATGGCAACAACTCTCAGGAAATATTTACAGGCAATAATATGATCCCGATTTTCTTATATTGGTCACCTAATAGCAAATCACTTGCCTTTCTTTCTACGCAAACAAATGGTAATAGCGGTATATTACGATTATCATATTTAGATGGTAAGGATTCATTGATAATCGATTCAGGACAGCCTTTGTTTTGGGCGTGGGCACCTTCAAGTAAGCGCATATTAATTCATAGCAATGGATCTAGTTATGACTCCAGAATTGCATATTTATATCTTGGAGACAGTATAACAGAAGAATCTTTATTAACAGATAGTGGTTCTTTCCAAGTACCAGCATTTTCACCTAATGGAGAAGAAATTATCTATGCTGCTAAACTAGAAGATGACAAGAATGCTATAGTTGCAACTAACCGTATCTCTGAAAACAAAAAAATCATAACCACAGTAAAAGGTAATACATCTTTTGATTATTCACCTGATGGAAGACATATTGCATATATTGATAATAAAACAAACACAAACAATAATATGTTTGGTACCTTAAATATTATTCAAACTCAAAATGAAAACACCAAAAAATTGTTTAATATAGCAGATAATGTAATAGGATTTTTTTGGTCACCTAATGGCGAAAAAGTTGCCTACTTTAAATCAACACAAGAAACTGATGATAATAATCTAAGATTGATAGATTTAAATATATTTTCAGTAATAGATGAAACAAATCAAAATGCCTTTAGGTTTACACCTTCAGAACTATTTGGGGCTTTGTTACCGTACCTAGATCAATATCAACGTACATTTACAATCTGGTCACCCGACAGTAAATATATAACTGTTTCCGCATATACTGAAAATGGACCTGCCATATTTGTTGTACAACCTGAAGGAAACTTTACACCTCGAATTGTTGAATTCGGCATGCTATCTATATGGTCATGGAAATGAAACTATCTCATAACTTAGGTAACACAATTGACTGCTGGCTTTGATATTTTCCCTTCTTGTCTGCATATGACACATCACATTCATTATCAGACTCGAAAAACAATACTTGAGCAATACCCTCATTTGCATAAATCTTCGCTGGTAAAGGTGTAGTATTAGAAATTTCAAGTGTCACATATCCTTCCCATTCAGGCTCAAATGGAGTTACATTAACTATTATGCCGCAACGCGCATATGTGCTTTTGCCTACACAGATTGTTAACACACTACGAGGTATGCGAAAATATTCAACTGTACGTGCAAGAGCAAAAGAATTTGGTGGAATAATACATACGTCACCTTTATAATCAACCATCGACTGAGGATCAAAACTCTTGGGATCCACAACAGCAGAATATACATTAGTAAAGATCTTGAACTCATCAGCCACTCTAATATCATAGCCATAAGATGAAACCCCATAGGAAATCACTCCATCTCTAACTTGACTCGATTCAAAAGGTTCTATCATTCCATGTTGTTTTGCCATATTAGTAATCCAATTGTCAGGTCTAATACTCATATATTTTTCTCCTCATTTTCTCAATTACAGTGAAACATCCTACTTATAAGTTAACACCAATTTTCTTACATCGATTCTGGGGCTGTAACACCCAATAACTCTAATGCACGTAACAACCCAATCTGAACAGCCTTAACTAAGTTAATACGTGATTTAGATAATTGAATATTTTCAACATCTAACACTTTACAAGCACCATAAAAAGCATGAAAGCTACTAGCCAAGTCTCTGGCATAATTAGTAAGATAATGTGGTGATAACTCTCGAACAGAACGATCTATTGTATCTGACAATTCCAGCAATTTACGCATCAAAACACGTTCAGATTCATGCGTTAGATTAATGATTACTTTGTCAGAATCATTAGCGACAATGCTTTCTGCCCGATCAAGAATACTACAAATACGAGCATGAGCATATTGCACGTAATATACAGGATTCTTCTCAGATTGTTCGCGTGCTAAATCAACATCAAAATCTAAATGGCTTTCTGAGGTTCTCATCAACATAAAAAATCGCACCACATCCGCACCCACTTCTTCAATAAGATTATCAAGTGTAATATAATTTCCTGACCTCTTACTCATTCGTTGACCTTTGATGTTAACAAACTGATGCATCAAAAGTTTAATTTTAGTTGAATCATATCCCATGGCCTGCACCCCCAATAAAACATCAGGAAAAGAATCCTTATGATCTGCACCTAAGACATCAACGACCAAATCAAAGCCCCTTTCTAACTTATTACAATGATAGGAAATGTCAGGTAGCCTATATGTAGGATCCCCACTAGATTTTACTATTACTCTATCTTCAGATCCACCCAAAATAGTCAATGCAAACCATAAAGCACCATCTTTTTCATATGCCAAACCTTTGCTTTTGAGTATCTCTATAACGTTATCTACAGAACCATCTTCATATAATGATTGCTCATTATATAGAATATCCATAACAATATTCAAATCAGACAAGGTACTGTGTTGTTGAGATGCAATATTCTCCTCCGCGATTTTAGTAAACTCTTTCCAATGAGACTCTACTAAACTATCTCCATAATTGTCAACAAGTTGAGTGGACAAATCAACAAGATAATCACCTTGATAATGATGTTCCGATAATGAGAGATCTCTACCCAATGATTGTAAATACCTGATTCGTAGAGATTCACCCAATATTTGCATCTGCCTACCAGCATTATTGTAATAATATTCACGCGTAACTTTGTAACCAACCGAAGTCAATAAATTTGACAAGGTATCACCAATGACTCCACCACGCCCATGACCCACTGTCAAAGGTCCTGTTGGGTTTGCACTCACAAATTCAACCTGTGCTTCCTTACCTTCAAATTCCTGCAAATCTGCAAAACTAGATCCTTTTTCTAAAACTGCTTCTACACTCGCACATAACCAATCAACTGACAAAGTCACATTCAAAAAACCTGGTTTTGACACAGTAACATTTTCAAACATTGTATTAGAAATCAATTTTTTTTGAATACTTTCAGCAATTGATATAGGAGATAGACTAAGTTGCTTTGACATTTGTAGTGGAAAAGCTGATGAATAATCCCCCCACTCAATTTGCTTAGGATTAGACAAATGAATATGATCAGGCAAATCAAAATCTGGCAACAATCCATCAGATTGAGCCAATATAATACTGTTTATAATTTCTTCAGAAATTTGTTTGGTTAATATAGACATATTACAAATCCAATAACTACCTCAAAGCATCTATCGGTATTCGAGGAAAATTAGTCATATTTTTATAATAATTATTTAAATCACTCATAAACCAAAAATCATATCCTTGTTCTATCAAAACTGAAATTACTTCCTGAAACAATGAAAATGCTTGATCAGCATTACGTAAATGAGCGTAACGTTTCCAACCAGTAATATTATCTGAAATTTGTTTGACATAAAAATCGTAAGGATGAGAGTCTAAGATTACTACATCAGGTAATGGGAATTTTCTCATTAGAGCCTTATACACACTTAATCCAAACAACTTAATATAACTCATTGACATTATCAATCTAATCTTTGATAAACATGCAATCGGAAACTCGACAATCTGATTTGAACCATACACAAAAACAAATGGAGTGATCGGCAAATTCAAATTCGAGTATCCATATTTGTCAAAACGCACTGAAGGGAAAATACTACTATCATATTTGAATTGATATTCCATTAATGTTCTAATACCATTTTCATTTATCAATCCATTAGGTGCTCTATACCCACAAGGATCTGTACCAAAAAAATTCCTGTATGTTTTGACAGATGTCTCAACTTCTTTTTCAAAATAATCTAAATTACATTCATGAGTATGAGAATGAACTCCAAACTCTATAGGTATTTTATTATATAAATCAATAATCTCCTTACTATATCTGTACATTAATGAAGTCTGGATATAACCAGTCACTTTGATATTGTTTTCCAAAACTATACTAGAATACTGATTCAATAATTGAGATGAATCAAACATCCGCACACAGCCTACCTGATCTTGTAAATCAGGTTCAATATCTAATGTGATACAAGCAATTTTCTTGGCTAAACTCATAATTATAAATCTTTCTATTTTTCACACTTATAATACTCTAATCTAAGACCTAAGCCAAACTCTTAATATTGCCAAGCCAAACCTCAAAGGATATATCAAACCACTTGGTTTCTTGCTAGAACCTAATTTTCTTGACATGATGGAAATTGGTACTTCCTTAATAATCAATCCCTTATTAACTGCTTCAAGAATTAATTCAGGAGCACTAAATCGTTCCTCTCTCAATTCTAATCTTGCCAGTGCGGAAGCCCGTATTGCACGGAAACCATTTGTACAATCGGTTATTTTCACACCGGAAAAGAAAGATATTATTGCGGAATACAACACGATACCAATATGCCTGACTCCATGACTATCTGCATAATGCCCTAAAAATCTCGATCCCATTACATAGTCAGCCTGTCCATTGTAAATTGGCATTATTAATTTCTCAATTTCCTCAGGAAGATGTTGTCCATCAGCATCCATAGTAACCACAATCTCAGCACCTTCTCTGCAAGATATTTCAAATCCAGTACGCAAAGCATCGCCTTGACCTCGATTTACTGCATGAAATACAGCTCTACTACCCTGGCTCTCTACTACATGCCCAGTACGATCTGAACCACCATCAACTACAACTATAGGCTTGATTTCCATCTCGAACACATGATCAGGTATGCGCTCTAACACTTCAGCAATTATTCCTTCTTCATTATAAGCTGGAATCACTACAGATACATGAGCTGAACTCATATTATCTACATGATCACTATATTGACCTAGAGCGATGGCCTGTACTAATTCTCCAAAAGAACGTTGCATATTAGATAAACTTATTGTCAAATAAACAATAAAAACAAACGAAACAAAGCTCGACAAAATGGCTAAAGAAAATAACCTTCCCTCTACTTCGAAAATATTTACTAAAACATCAACAATAGGTGGATAAATAGTAATCAACCAAACTATTAGAAATGCTAATATTGACAAAATAAATTCCCCTCTCCTCAATCTGTTATTTTTACGCATATATAACGCGCCAAATAACACAAAAAATCCAAAAACCAATCCGAGAATTCGAACACCGCTAATCAATTGTAAGCCTCTCTATTTTGGTCGAACCATTTCCATGTATACTTCAATCCTGTACGTAAATTTATATATGGATTCCACTTTAAATATTTTTGCACCTTTGAAATAGAAGAATAGTTGTGAAGAATATCACCTTGCCTAGGAGAAGAGATATTGATCTCAGCTAAATCTCCTGACACATCCTGCATAATCTTAAATAATTCAGTTATACTGGTCTCATTCCCAGTAGCTACATTATAAATTTCGCCTCCTAATTCACTATCCAATGCCAATAACACTGCTCTACACAAATCTTCAACATAAATAAAATCTCTTGTCTGATTTCCATTACCATAAATGGTAATGTGACCATCATCAATCATGCCATTAAAAAAATTAGCAACCACACTGGTCTTATGTTTCGAAAATGGACCATATACATTGCCAAATCTTAATATAATAGTCTTTAATCCCCAAGAACCATAATAAGCCAAACAATACGATTCAGCCGCCAATTTGCTTGCTCCATATGGTGAAATAGGAATTGGTACTTTATCTTCAGTAGCAGGAGGAGATTGTCGCCCTAAAGGAGCATTAGAAGACGCAAATACAAATTTAGGACACATATTTTTAGAAGATTTATCTTTAATCAATCTGCAAGCCTCAAGCAAATTTAAAGTACCCATAATATTAACTTGACAATCATTATATGGATTCCTTAATGAGCCTGGCACACCCGTTTGTGCAGCAAGATGTACAATACCATCAAATCCTTTAACTACATCAAAGACCAAATCACGATCTAGAATATTGCCGTCAACAATATTGACTGACAAATCCCTCACATAATCTTCAGTGCCCATACTAAAATCATCTAGTACAGTCACATTATGACCTTGGTTAATCATCATTCTGACTAAATTAGCCCCAATAAATCCCGATCCACCTGTTACCAAAACATTAAGAGATTTCATTTAATCAATATTAAGCAGATGCTATTCTTTGCGCTTTCTGCCTAGATCCATTCCATCTTACATCTGGAATCAATACATCTTTTTTCGATTCAATTCTATCTGAATACTTGAGTAAATCCTGCAACATTATCTTAATTTCACTATCAATATCTTCTGTAGGTTCATATCCTAAATCAAACAAAGCTTGATGTGCAGGATTGTAATAATGATCTTCTGACTCGATTCGAGGATTCTCCAAATTAACTATATTAGCATCAATACCAATATTAGAAGCAACTGATCTAACCTTTTCAGCTAATTCACCTACAGTGAAAACTCCTTGGAATTGGTTAAAGACTCTATACTCAGCCTTATCTGGTGGATTCTCAATTACTAATGTCATACACTGCATAGAATCTTTCAATGGTATGAAACTTCTTTTCTGACCACCATGACCATATGTGGTTAGGGGATGATTAATGATTGCTTGACAACAAAAACGATTAATGATCGTACCGAAAGCTTGGTCAAAATCAACTCTGGTGATCATTCTATCATCTTCAACATCATCAAATCTTGTACCAAATACTACACCTTGCATAATATCTGTACTACGCAAACCCCACATGTTACAAGCAAACATCACATTGTTGCTATCATGTACTTTGCTCCAGTGATACCACGAACCTGCCTGTCTTGGGAAAGGCATTAAATCTGTTCTACCATTATATTCAATTTCAAAAAACCCTTCAGGAATATCCACATTAGGAGTACCATATTCACCCATAGTACCAAGTTTAACCAAATGTGCATCTGGTGTAATATCGCGCATTGCATGCAATATATTTAATGTTCCTACAATATTATTCTGCTGTACAAGTACCGTATGATTCAAATCTATCATGGAATAAGGTGCAGAAGGACACTCACCCAAATGTACTATAGCATCAGGTTTAAATTCTGTTATTACTTCTGAAACAAACCTCCAATCAGTTAAATCACCTTCTCTAAACCATAACTGAGTATCAAAAAGATCCTCATAGGCTTGTTGCCTATCTTGCATACCTAAAATAGGGGTTGCACTCTGACCACCCATTTCTGCTACCCATTCTCTTCTTTGGTATCCATCAACCCCTCCTACATCATGACCTCTAATTGCCAAATACTGAGCCAATGACCACCCTAAATATCCATCTATACCTGCAATAAAGACACGCATAATTACAAATGCCTCCTCAATAATATCTCTAACATATAGCCTCAATCTAGTACAACACTACAACTGGTTTATTATACATACTTCTTCCCTATGGCATTCATTACATAATCGAAATTAATTGTGAAAAAAATGTGAACATCACACATAAAATATTCAATCACCAAGGATTATAATCGCCACTTACACAATATTGAACAGGATAATACATACTTACTACTCCCTGTTCCCAAATAACTTTTACATCAGACTGCCCTGATAAATCAAACTGCTGACTTACTTGAAAACTTCCAAATTCTTTATCTGAATTACGCCATCTATAGTACAAAACATACAAATTATCCAATCCTGGTATATTAACACGTGGAACATAATCAAAATGTAAGAAATATCCGGTTTTCAATTCACCATCACAATTGTCAATTGACCAACTTAAGTTATCTCCACCAAAACGAGTTGAACCAACATGTGGACATGGAACACCAACCAAGGATTGAATAGCTGGCATCATCATCCCATCAGTAGCACATACTCCTGATACTTTTTCTTTAGACAATTGATTCGGTATATGCACTATATTATTAAAATAACCAATAGTTAACCTCGCTAAAAGCCCTAAACCAAAGATTAAAAACAAGAACCTTTTGTTAAAAACTTTTGAGAAAAACAATCCAAAATCACCATTTATAAACTTTACCCATAATACAGTTTGAGGAATAGCAAACAAAACAATAGTACCAGGATGCTCTGCATGTTGCTGTGGAAAAAGAAACCACCAAACCATACCCCCAAACGTAGTAACTAACCATAAAACGTCAAAATTACTAATTGAAAATAACTTATTTTCTTTAACCAATTGAACCACATAACAACATATTAGAAATGTTATACCAAATCCAAGATAATATTCAATTCTTAGGAAAAGCAAACCATAATATTCTCCAGAAAACAGGAATTTGAACCAGTTTGTTCGCTCAACAAACCGTGAAGATATCTCATCAATTCCATAATCCTTTGACAACAGGTAAATCCTATAAAATAAAGAACCAATGCCAAAAATAGGAGCTGTCATTAACAAGACTATTTGTGACCAATTAAGATTAATTATTCGATATAAGACTAATCCCCCTAATACTACGATTGACCAAGGCAGTAACTGTAAAGAAAATAAACTTGTAATCAACAGCATTAACCAAGCCAATATCAATCTGCTTGCAGGCCATCTGCCTGGAATCAACCATACGTAAAGCTGTATACCCGACAAAAACATTATATAAGGTAGCCAATAACCAAGTGTAAGACTCCAAGTTAAATACCAATATGACAGACAACTAAGACTAAAAAAATATATGCCTGTCTTATAATTACTCAGCCTGGCCCAGACAATTGACCACATGCTTAATCCAATCAAAGAAAATAACAACATTACTAACCGATGACCTGTAAGAGTACTTATCCCAAAGCGGTCTAAAAAATATGCGACCCATTCATATCCAGAAGGCCAATGAGTATACACATAAGAGTAACCTAATTTAGGATTTAAAGAAATTTGATCAATATCAAAAGCTACACCACGAATTGGGAAAAATTTGGTTGCTTGCCAACCGATGCGTTTAGCATTTTCTACACTAGTTATAACGGCACCATCAACCCAAGCATCACCTCCATTGATCCAATAACTATCAAATGGTGACCTCATATACCAAATGCACATTAAAGTAATACTAACTAACAAAACAATTTTTGAATGCTTGTCAATACTTAACATAACATTATTTCTCATCAAGACATCTATTTGTTACAACAGATTCTAAAGTATAGATAGAAAATATATGCATATCAATACAAATATAAAACGTGACACCAATTTGGCTTTAACGAACCAAACAAATCTGGACCATATCCCTGAACAGCATGCAACATCTTCAACATTTCCTCATCAAAATGTTGAAGAGTAATCAACTCACTCTGACAAACATCATCGTTTTTAAAACAGTCACAGCTACCCTCAACAGTAATTGCAACTAAATTGTTGTTTGAAGGTAAAATGGATTGAGATAATTCCTCAGTTAATTTATATGCATTGCTTTGATGATCAAAATAAAAATCACCTAAATCTGTCGCATAATATAAATTCTCTGCCTCCAATGCTTGAATTGCAACAAAAGTAGTATCAACACCGGAAGTCCATTGTATCCTAGGACGAGCACGCAAATAATTCGATCCAAGTAAGATGACAATTAAAAACCATTGTGCCAATTGAAAACTTAAATTTAATCTCCGAAACAATCTTACTCGATCAAACACAATACTAATACAACAGCCAATCATAATGGGCACGCCAATCATAAAGATGACATAATATTTCTTTAAGGCCAATCCTTTTGTAAAAATTGAAAGCTCTAACAGCATAAATGGAATAACAAAAAATGCAACAATTTTTAACCAGATCATTGACTTTGTAACAACAAATTGCTGTATTGCAAAAATCAAACTTAATACAAATAAAATAGCTATAAACATACCATCAGTTTGAACAAAAACGACAATATAAGAGAAAAAATCACTAAAGGAACTAGGATCTGGAAATGGGTCAAACATCTGCAAATATGCACCCCCTAACCAAGAGGATGCTGATAAACCATAAGATCGGCACACCCTAACAATGATTTCAGCTATCAAAATAGGTAGAAGCATACTTGCCAACAATACGAAACTTCTACCAATAAACCGTAATATACGTACTTGTAATTTTCTAGCATAAGAATATTCATTTATCAATTCCCAGACTATTACTGTCAAAAATGCCGGTATAAAATAAATGCTATGCAAAACAATTGTAAAACCCATTACAAATCCTACAAGGATCATCCATTTTAAATCAACATTCCTGTTACGATCAATATATAAATACAAACATATACCCAACAACATACAAAAAAGACTAGCCATAGGTGCTTGTGGCAAACGAGAAAAATGTATAAACGTTAACATAGAAGAAACAAGCACAGCACCAACAACACCGGAATTTTTGTTGACAAGAATAGTACAGCATTTATATACAAGAGCTATTATTGCTGTACCAAACATCACTGACAAAAGCGAACCAACAAAAAGTCTAAAACCCATAATCTGATAACCCAAAGCCACAAACAATTGCCACAATGGCTTGCTAACTCCTGGAAAAGCACCATCTGTAACAATAGTCTTACTTTCCAATATCCTCCCTGCCATAAAATCTTCGCCGTCCCAGGGGACTTGGTCAAATACATTTGATACTCGTAAATAAAATCCAATTAAAATAATGAATAATATGGTAAGATCAATCATTCGACTATTACGATTATCTAAAGACAATTTATTATTCATTTGTTGCCCTAGAAATACTCCATGAATTCTGTCCAAATCTATTACACATAACACTAGACTGAACTGACTGATCATAAGAATCCAACTTATAAATACTCATTGAGGGTGCTAAACCCATAACTTCACGTCTGTATTCCAAATCAACTTCATATTCTGTAGGAACATTACTAAGATTCCACAAGTCACCTTCGACACTAACATATCTGAAACCTAAATCATATAATTGAGACAAACTATTTATTCCACCTTGCAACAACTGTTTTTCACTTTTAGTACCCATACATTGAATCAGATCATTACGTAACCAATAAACATAACTATTTGGAACAATCACTCTATCACCTTGTGAAGCAAGTATATTGATAGAAACCATATCTTTACATTCAGGTATTGTAAAACCTTCAATATCACACTTGCTAGCATCTTGAATCTGATATCGATACAATCGTTTAAATTCCTGTTCAAGAGTTGAGTATCCAATTAATCCCATAAACAAACATAAGGCAATTACCCATACAAACCCGGTATATCTCGCTGAATATACAATAATATATTCTGAACCCAATGCTAAAACTGGTATGAGACCCAACAACGTTGGCAACATGAACCTAGGAGCAAAATATCTTTGCTGTACTAATGCACCAATTACCAATGTCACAAAAATCACAGTAGTAAATAGAATCAATTCTTTTTTATGAAGTAATCTTTGAAAAGATATTACAACAAAAGGTAAAAGAGCCAAATACAGTCCAGACACATTCCCATATTGAAAAGTGTAATCACCATATGCTAATGCAAACGGATATGTCAACAATATTTGTTTGGCTATATCCGGAGAATTCCAAACACCCTGTGAATAATAGATATTACTTGTCTGTGCATCCAAAAACAAGAAAGGTGCTAGAGGTTCGTCAAACAATATTGTATTTTTTGCAGCATGATGTATAAAAGGTAAACATGCGAATATTCCTAATCGAAACAAATCATTTATAGATATCCTTTTATTGAAAACATCCCAGCAAAATAAAATTAATACAGGCATTGCTACAGCAATCAAATAAGTAGCTTTTGCTACCACTGCAAAACCTAAGAAAAAACCAGCAAGATTCAAATGTGTATGATTAACAAACTGCCTTCTATACTCTAAAACCCAATACATTGCTGATAGTCCCAAAGAAGCAGCAAAGATATCCACCTTACCATCAATAATATAGAAAGTTACTGCTGTCGATGATAAAACAATTGCCATTGCAACAACTTTACCAATGTTACCTACACCAAGATTTCCACAAATCACCACAACTTGAATTATCAAATTCAAGAATGCTACCCAAACAAATAATAAAACAGCCTGCTCATCAGCAAGTGATAACAAAACAGCATGATGCATTTCACCAAACAAACCAGATATAGTATGCGTTAATTCATATCCAACCACAGGTGAAATTTCTCCTGTAGCAGCCATTAATTTGGGTAAAACCATATAAAAAAACATTCCATCACCAGCTCCGAATCTGACAGGCAAAATAGCATTAAAAACACCCATAAACACCAATATCATACATATGACACACTGAACTAAAAATATTGGAGTGGGTAAAACAGAAAAATGAGTTCCAATATGATCGAAAACATCCTTAATATGTTGTCGTATTTTATTAAGATGCAAAAATATACCTAGAACAACAAAAAATCCTAAAACTATATAAATTTCTAGTGTAAAAAATCGAGATGCAAGACCTAAAATAGTCCAAACTATTACTAGAATACATTGACCCAGAACAAAAACTGTTGACAATGTTGCCAATGATGATCTCCTAGAAGATACACGTACAAACATACCAAAAACCGATGACAAACTAAAGCCTGTACAAATACATGCAATTACATAAAATAAACACACTAACAATGAAGTGATCATAGATACACCAAATTAATTCATATAAGTATTACCAAACTGAAATGTTGCGCAAAACTGCAGTAAATGAATCCAAACCAACGATCTGTAACAGATAGGTCAATGGCGCATATATATTTACTCGCAACCTGATTGAAACAAAAAACAACAACCAACCAATTAAGATAAAACGAAAAAATAACCAATCAATTAATTTCATATGACAACCAAAAAACTACTTATTTGTAACTAATCTAACATTAAACATTGCGTACAGACTCCATAACACTATAATTACAAACATTGCTACAGCTATTTGTATGGACAGAAAGGTATAGTACGGCCTGTAATACATAACAATTTCGCTATATCCCTCAGGAACAACAACACCTTTAAATGTCCCATAAGCCTTCACCAAATCTGAATCCATACCATTAACCTTGGCATACCAACCTAACGAATAATTATCAGGATAAACCAACATACCTGGTTGAGATGCATACACATTAAATGCAATTCGATCTGGATGATAATCATTTATATTAACTTCACCAATAGGAGTAATATCTGAATTAGGTAAAAATAAATTGTCGACTTCAGTATTTAACAAATATACGTTTTCTAGTAAATCTTGATTGGATGCAGATGCAAGACCTCTTATCAGATCTTCCTTATTTGAAAAACCAATAGAACCAAATGTAATCCATGCTTCAGGAAATACATTTTCATTATGATATAGATATACATCATGCCAAAATGGAGGTTTTGTCTGATGCGATAGTCCAACAAAATCACGCAATGTATTAGCCCACCATGGAACTAATGACTTTTCACCATCTTCGATTATTACTGGAGTAAGATCATATTTATCTGAATCCAATATCTCCCTTCCAGACGAAATATAATTAACACCCATTAAATTTAACAATGGCCTACGAAGAATACTGTTAAGATTTCCCCTTTCTTCAACTGCAGCATCATCCCAATAAAGAGTTAACCGTCTAGGATAATTTATATAATCATTCCTAAAGACCTCAGAACGAGATAATATAGGATCAATTAATGCCATC
>DBHI01000119.1 GCA_002296125.1 Anaerolineales bacterium UBA832
GTTTGGTGCTCAATTTACGGGTGAAGAAATTTTAGAAGCTAGCATTGAGCAGGAGTCCACACCAATTCGTTCGGCATTAATGGGTGCCTTTGGAGTAATGTTATTGTTGTCAGCTGCTGGTATAGCAGGTTATCTATTGATTAGTAAGCGAAATCAATAATAGAAGTATCTTCTAGCAAAAACTTTAGAGTGATTTATATCATCTGTAACAAAATCTAATTTATTACAGAGAGTGTAACTGTACATGATGCTATAATTTTTGTATGAACAAAAGCTATAGTGAAAAACATGTTTTAACAGCGATAGTCTTGTTGGGCGCATTTCTACTTCGAGTTTTCAGGATTGACCAAAAGCCTTTGTGGTGGGATGAAGGTAGAAACATATTTTTTGCAACATTAGATTGGCGTATTGCACCAAACGTTGCTGTTAGGAGTGGAGACGTAACACCTCCTATCTATAGATTCTTGCTAGGACTTTGGGCAGACATCCTAGGATATTCACCATTTTGTATAAGGATACTTTCTGTGTTTTTTGCTGTTGTCTTTTTAGCTATCCTGTACAGACTAGTTTCCGATTTGTATGAAAATAATATTGCTATGATATCTATTAGTATAGCGGCAGTTTCTCCAACGCTTGTTTATTACTCTCAAGAGGCTAAAGGGTATGCACTAATGCTGTTAGCTGTTACTTTATCGTCTTTAATTTATCACAGATTATACAAGACAAGGTTTGTTTTAGATATCAAACATTACTTGTTTTTAGGATTAGTCAACATGGTTGGAGCAGGCTCACACTATTTCTATTTGTTGTTTATAGTAATACAGGTTGTTTTGATGCTGTGTTGGTATGTAGATAGAAATCAAGGTTATGTAACAAGATATAAGCTGTATAAACTTATGTCTTTAATGTTTCTTCAGACAATTGCTATAAGTCCTGTGTTAATTTATGGGTGGAGCTCTCTGATGACATTAGTTGGAGGAGAACCCACATCATTATCTAGCTTGAATTTGGTTTCGGCAGTGTCTTTAGATGATTTGGCGCGTTGGGGAGCTACAACATTAGAGACGAAAACATTTTTCGAGGTTATCAAGGATTATGTTTTCGACTTTGTTCGTGAATATTTTGTCGGACCAATTGGCAGTTTGACACAGGCTTTTGTGGTTATGGTTTTGTTGGGCGTTCCACTTTTGCTTGGCTTGCAACAACAAAACTTAAGACCACACAACAAAAATGAGTTTGTGTTATGGCTGTTGATACCAATTGTTTTAGGTGGACTATTTTCGTTTGTTTTTAGCTATTATTATCCTAGATTTATTTTGTTTGTAATACCAGCAATAATAATTTTGATTGCCGTTGGGTTGAGCAAAATGTGGTTGTATTACAGAAGGGTGGTGTTGGTAATTTCTGTAAGTGTCTTAAGTTTATGGGCACATGTTTTTGTAAATCATTACAACGACTTAGGTGATATTGATGAGGACTGGAGAGATGCAATAGTTTACTTTAGCGATAAGCAACAAGAAGGCGATTTGGTTTTACACACTTACGATTGGATGCAAGGCTATATTAGAAGCTATGGAAAAATAGACAGAGAACCAGATTATTTTTACGTAAGCGGATTAGATATTAGAGGCTTGGCAAACAAACTGGTTAACAGAGAAAAGGTTTGGTTGTTAGACTACAAAACAACAGTTTATGATCCTGGAAGCTTATATGGAAGCTGGATGCGCGAGCGTTATGCTATTGCGGACATTCGTCAGTTTGGCAATGCCAATTTGACAATGTTTGTTCAGCCCAAAATATCCAAAGACAAACTTAATGAAACAGAATTTATTAATGGAATTAAATTGAGCTGGAATGAAGTTGAGACTTATGTAAATCCAGGAGAAGCAATTGTTGTGGATGTTTTGTTGAGATCATCAGAGGAGCTAGTTGACAACTATCAATTGTTCTTTCATTTACTAGATAGTTCGGGAAAATTAATAGTGGGTAACGATACTGGTCCTAAAAACAACCTCAAACCAACAACAACGTGGACGCCTGATGAAGAAATTATAAGCGCTCATGCATTATTAATTCCTAAAACCGTAGATTTTGGTCAATATGGATTACAGCTAGGTTTGTATAGTACAGTTAGCGGTGAAAGATTAATGTCTACTGAAGGAGAAACAATAGAAATAGGTTACGTTATAGTTGAAAAATAGAGCGACTAGGACAACCATTTTAAAATTTTTATAATACCCATTTTTGCGGGTGTTTTGTGTGAGGAAGCATTGGTTCGTTGAATGATTTCCTGTCGGTTTTTTTGATAGTAGTCATAGGCTGTTGTGAGCATCTTGCTGTTGTTTAGGGTTGGTTTCCAATCTAGATGCTTCTTTGTTTTACTAGTGTCAAACTGAAAGTCTTCGGCTATCATTTTGTATTGATATGGTCCTAGCGGTGATAGCCGTAGTAAATAGGCTAATTTCATAGCAAAAAGGGTTGGTGTTTTAGGAAGTTGTTTAACTTTTGATGACGTGTTTGCATATTCTATGACTTTTAGGTAGATGTTGCGGAGTGTTTCTACGTTATCAGAACCAACGTTAAATATGTTTGAACTGTTGTAATTGATTGCTTTTATGCAGGCATCAGCTAAATCAGGAGCATAAACAAACTGGTATCGATTGTTACCTGAACCAACAGTCCATATAGTACGTCCTTCATATATGAATTCAAACAAGATTGCTAGCAGACCCAGGCGTCCTTCATCAATTATTGTGGGGCATCTAATTATTACAACATCTAAATCTTGCTTATGATGCAACAGAAGCTGTTCTGCTGCTAATTTAGATTTACCATAAATCTCTATCGGAGACGGAAAATCTTTTTCGGTTATAGCTCTATTAATATTGTGTCCCCATAGACAATTAGATGATATAAAAATAATTTTGGGTACTTGATACTCTATACAGTTTTCGACGATGTGTTTTGTGCCATCAACATTTGACTCCCACAAGAATTTTTTACTGGGTCGTTCGTGGGCTAGTATGGCGGCACAATGGAACACAACATCAAACGCATAAGTTTCGAACAAGGTTTTTACTGTTGAAAGGTTTCGTATGTCACCTTGAACAGGTATAAAGTTAGAGTGTGTATGATAATCTGGATGTAAATCTATACCAACACATGTATGACCATTGAGAAGAAGTCTTTTTTTTAGAATGCTACCAAAAAATCCTGCACTGCCTGTTATAAGGATAGATTTTTTATGCATGATTTACTGTAAACAGTTGTTTTATAATATTATAACTCGCATAATGAGTTTGCAGAATATAGTTTTCCTCTTGACAAAACACTAAATATACATAAGCTATAAATACCCCCAATCAATAAGTGATACAAGTCCGCCAGGGTCTTGTGCTCAAAAAACAGAGCTTAATTGCTAGTTGTGAGGGGGACTTTTAATAGAGAGTATAAAGATGTGATCATGAACTGCGTAAAGGCAATTAGTATTAGCACACTACAAAAGCTTATGTTGTTGGTTGGTCTAACCTTATTGTTGCCGTTTAAGCAGGTGTATGCAGCAGAGATAAAAATTGATTTTCCGGAAGGGTTGAGTTGTTCGAATGTAAATTCTAGATCATCAATTAGAAATGGTCCAGGTACAGAGTACATTGAATTATATAGAACTAAAACTAAAACACATTTTGTTTTCGAGAGCATTAAAGATGGTTGGTATAAGATTAAATCAGATGATGAAGCGTCAGGTTGGATTGCAAGTAGGGATGTTAATAGTTGTAAATCAGCAACGGTAAGGTTTCTGGACAAGAATTTAACTGACCTTCGAAATGAATTAGCTAATGCAGGATACCCTTTTGCTTTTGATGATCCCATCAACAAAATTGTAGAGGTGTATGCAGAAACTGTAGAACGTATTGATGACAACAAGGAGCTTTACGGTCGCGAAAAATACAGGGTAGGAGGAGGCCCTTTGTTTACTAGTTTTTCCAACGAAGTTGCGGTTGATGATGTGTTACCAGAGTATCCACGACCACAACTAGAAAGAAGTGAGTGGATAAACCTAAACGGTTTGTGGGGCTTTGAAAAGGCAGGAGATTTGGTAAATCCGCCGTTCGGCAGACAACTGTCAGACACAATATTGGTGCCATTTGTTTCTGAATCATCTTTGTCTGGTGTAATGGAGCATGTAGATCAAGTATGGTATAGAAGAGAGTTTAAGGTTCCATCTGTTTGGAAACAGAAGCGAATCTTGTTGCATTTTGGGGCAGTAGATTGGGAGACTACTGTTTATATAAACGGAAGTTACGTTGGGAAGCATCAAGGAGGATATGATTCATTTAATTATGACATCACTGATTTTTTGACATCCGACTCAACTCAAGAAGTTGTTGTTGGAGTGTTTGATCCAACTGATAGTGGTGAACAGGTTCGTGGCAAACAAACACATAATCCAAAAGATATATGGTATACGGCAAATACGGGCATATGGCAGACGGTGTGGTTAGAACCAGTGTCAGCAACTCACATACACAGTTTGAAGATAACACCATCGATAGACAAAGGAGGCATAGGTTTATTTATAAAGGTAGCTGGACAAAGCACGTCTACTTTTGCTCGAATAAGAATATATTCCCAACACAAATTAGTTTTAGACCAACAAGTTCCAATAAACTCAGACAATTTTCTAACGATAAGAAATCCGGTGTATTGGGACATATATAATCCTCATTTGTATGATGTCGAAGTTGAACTATTTAATAACAATATTCTTGTAGACAAAGTAAATAGTTATTTTGGACTAAGAACGATTAGCGTGGAGGATGTTAATGGTGTTGGTCGAATTCACTTAAATGGTAAACCGTTATTCCATGTGGGGGTGTTGGACCAAGGTTATTGGCCTGACGGCTTGTATACAGCACCTACAGACGATGCTCTTCGATATGATATAGAAATGGCTAAGGAGTTTGGTTATAACCTTATACGTAAACATATGAAAGTAGAACCTCAACGGTGGTATTATTGGGCAGATCGTTTAGGGATGTTGGTTTGGCAAGACATGCCGATGGCTAACAATTGGACAGATTGGGGCAAACAGTTGTACAGAAATGAGTTGGATAGAATGATTACAAAACTTTACAACCATCCTTCAATAGTAACTTGGGTGCTGTTTAATGAGCGATGGGGTGAATTTGACGTACAGGAAGCTGTGCTACAAACAAAACAAACAGACTCTTCTAGATTAGTTGTTGGTGCCACTGGATATGCAGATGAAGAAAAGGGAGATATTATAAGCTATCATTCCTACAAGCAGATTAATTTTCCTGTTGTGAAAAACACTCTGCAAGCTCGAGTCTTAGGAGAATGGGGAGGGTTGGGTTTGTCTTCCGTTGGACATCTTTGGAATGGATCCGGATCAAATAGCCAAACACCAGAATATGTGGAATTAGTAAACGATTCAAGCAATTTTGTTAATCGTTATCAGGGTCACATAAATGAAATAAAAAACATGGTAAATGTATTAGGCTTAAGTGGAGCTATTTATTCGCAAATTACAGATGTGGAAAGGGAATCGACAGGACTAATCACTTATGATAGAAAAAAAATAAAAATAGATCCTGCTTTAATTAGTGCTATGCACTCTGTTTTAAAATAACAACTATTGATTTGTAGCAGCTTGTTTGTAAACATCTAGTGTCTTAAGGGCGGTTAGTTCCCATTTGAATTTGGCAGCATGTAATAGCCCCTTCTTTTTTAAGTCGTCAGACAGCTTTTCATCAACTATTACGCTAATTATAGCTGCTCCCATTTCTCTAGCGTCAGTTGGATCTGTAATAAGGTAAGCTGCATTGCCAACAGTTTCTTTTAACGCGCTTAAATTGGTTGTTATGACTGGCACTCCAGAGGCCATTGCTTCTAAGGGAGGCAGACCAAACCCTTCGTAACTTGATGGAAATATAAAACAAGAAGCTGTTTGGTAGAGAGCGGGTTTATCTATTTCGTCAACAGCACCGATAAATTTAACAGTATCACTTATTTCAAGATTAGAAGCTATAGAAGGCAAGTCATCATACAGATAACCATCAGGGTTTTTTGGCAAAAGACCAGCTACAACTAGTTGACACTCAGTAGAGGCAATGGGTTGGGCCCATGTCCAGGCAGCTAACAAATGTCGTAGGTTCTTGTGTCGTTGAAATCCACCTAAATATAATACATATGAATTAGGAAGATTATATTTTTTTCGAACAGCTTGAGAGTCAGACAGTTTTTGATTGCATGAGTATCTGTCTTCAATACCTAGAAAGATTGTGTGAATACGAATATGAGGTAGTCTAATATGTTCAATGATATCACGTCGAGAATGATCAGAATCGGTGATTATTTGGTTTGTTCCATAAGTTGCCGATAGCGTTAATGCAGTGTGTAAGCGGGTACCAAGCGAACGTTTGTGTTCAGGGAGTATAAGAGGAATTACGTCATGTATTGTTACTACTGTCGGACAAGGCGATCTAAGGGGAGGAGCCCAATAAGGTGTGTGAAGGATATCAACTTTGAGTTGTTTTGCAGTACGTGGAACAATTATTTGTTCAAAATACAACTTGTGAGCTTGACTATATTGACAGTTGTATACATGCAAGTTACAGTTCTTGGGTACATTAATTGCTATTGGTGATATTACATGAACACTTGATTCAGGCATAATTGAACACAAATTAGACAGAAGGTTGCTAAGATATTGACCAGAGCCGGTGTGTGGCCTATGAAAAAACCATCCGTTGATTAGTATACGCATACTTTATTGATTTGAAGTATTGAGTTATTCAACCTAGACAAAACAATTTGTATTAGGTAGAATTGTTGCGTTATATATAACATTTTAATAAGAGGTATAAAATTGGCTAACATAAAATCTGCAGAAAAGAGAATTAGAGCCGATGAGCGAAAAGCAGAAAAAAATCGAAGTATAAAGTCTGGCCTTCATACTTCGATAAAAAAAGCAAGAAATAGTATTGAAAGTAGTGGTGTAGAAAAAGCTACAGAAGATGTGGCTAAAGCTATTAGAGCACTTGACAAAGCACAGAGCAAAGGTATTATTCATCCAAACAACGCCGCTAGACGAAAAAGTAGATTGATGAAAAAGTTGGTTGATACGGATAAAAAAGAATAGTTTAGACAACAAATTTGTGTTGTTAACAAAATCTGTCTTAAGTGTTAGGGCAGATTTTGATTTTAAGTAAAAAGTCTTTTTAGACAAACTAATTATTGCAACTGTAGTTAGTCGATTATAGATGCTAAGAAATCTATTTGGTTTGATCATTAGAGATGTCAAGAAAATAGCCTTTACCCCGTACTGTTTTAAGTATTTGGGGATTAAGAGGATCCTTTTCTATTGCTCTTCGTAACCAGCTAATATGAACATCTAGTGTGCGTGTATCGCCGAGATAGTCGGTTTCCCAGATTTGTTTAATTAAATGTTTTCTAGACACTGTGGAACCAGAGCGGTTTATTAATGTTTGAAGCAACCGAGCTTCTTTTGGATTAAGAAGCTTTTCCTTGTTCCAGCACTTAACGCGTCTTTGTTTATAAGAAAATTTTAATGGTCCTACAGAGCGCCAATTTTTTTCAGGTACAGGAGCTAATCTCTTGACAGCGTTAAGTAGTTTTCTGCTGGTAAATGGCTGTACTAACGTAAGGTCTACATATTGTTTTTGTTTGTACTGCGGTGTTTTTGCTACAATCAATATTATTTTACAAGATAAATTGAGTCGTTTGTAGGATTTATATAAACTAAGACACATTCTGGTTCCGCTTGTGTGCATAGAGCATGCGTTCAATACAATTATTTCAGGCTTGAACGATTTAATAGTTTTTGACGCAGCAGAAACTGAATTTTCTAATAAAACAGAATAGTTTTTCCTTTGAAGATCTAGCATAAAAGATGAAGGGAATTGTTTTTTAGCTTCAAGTAATAAGATGCGAGTATCTGTCATGATGAAGCCTTAGAGCTAGGGATATTGCAGAAACAGTTCATGTAATTAGTTAGTTTATTAAATATCAATACCATAAAAAGCAAAGAAAGGCATTATACTTATACATTGAAGTACTTGCAAGGCTTTAAAGTTTCTACATAACAAACTGTATCAGGGTGTATAATCAATCAACAAAACTTTGGCTAACATTATGATTGAACGAAGATTGAAAACCAGAATAGTTTGTACCATTGGTCCTAATTCAGATTCTGACGAAGAGTTAGGTTCAATGATTCAAGCAGGCATGAATGTAGCTAGACTTAATTTTTCTCATGGCAACCATGAATATTATAAAAACTTAATAGATAGAATCAGGAAAATGTCTGCATTAAAGGGATTACCAGTTGCTATTTTGCAAGATTTGCAAGGGCCCAGGATGCGAATTGGAGAATTTAAAGAAAGTAGCATGGTGCAATTGATTGCAGGCAATTATTTTAAAATTAGTACAGAGAAGGTGGAGGGCAACTCAGAAATAGTGCATACACCATACCAAGAGCTTCCTAAGTTGATTAACAAAGATGATCTAATTCTATTGAATGATGGGTCTATAGAGCTTCAGGTTGTGTCGGTAATTGGATCTGAAATAAACACAAAGATTAATGTAGGAGGATATCTTCCCTCAAGGAAAGGTATTAATATTCCTAACGTTTCTATAGAAAACAAAGGTTTAACCGATAAGGACTTGGCTGATTTAGAATTTGGAATTAAACAAGGTGTAGATTATGTGGCTGTATCTTTTGTTCAAAACCAAAAAGACATTCATAATGTAAGAAAAGCTATTGTTAATATCGATTCAGATAAATCAGATATACCTATAGTCTCGAAGCTTGAGAGACCAATTGCTCTTGATAATTTGGACGAAATTGTGGTAGCGAGCGATGGTGTTATGGTTGCTAGAGGTGATTTGGGTGTTGAGATAGGAGTAGAGAAGGTTCCTTCAGTACAGAAAAGGATTATAGATATTGCAAATAAAAACGGTAAATTTGTAGTCATTGCCACACAGATGCTAGAAAGCATGGTTAATACTACTAAGCCTACAAGAGCTGAAGCTTCTGATGTTGCAAATGCTATATTTGACGGAGCAGATGCTGTGATGTTATCTGCAGAAACAGCTGTTGGGATAGACCCAACAGCAGCTGTTTCTATGATAGCAGAAATAATAAGGGAAGCTGAGAAAAACGAAGATGATTGGGGTCATTTTGTGGAGGATATGAACCTAGAGTTTGACAAACTACCAGCTTTAGCTCTTTCAAGAGCATCCAAGAAATTGGCTGAAACACTGAATGCATCAGCATTAATAGTGTTTACTCGGAGTGGTAGTACAGCAACCTTGGTGTCAAAAACTCGTCCACCAGTACCAATAGTTGCGTTTACTACTTCAACTGCTACGTACAATAAAATGGCTATGTTAAAAGGAGTTAGTCCATTTGTTCTTTCTAGAGCTATGAGTTTTGAAGAACTTAAGACATCAGCTGAAAAGGTTTTAATGAAGTCATCCAACATAAAACAAGGTGATAAAATAGTTGTTATTGCAGGATTACCTATTAAAGATATGAGATCAGCCAATATTGTGTTGTTTTGTACAGTTGGCGAAAAAGTTCTGATCTAACAGTATAGGGTTTTATAGAGGAAGCAGAAAAGCAAAGAGAAGCTAAACTTATTCTTTGTGTTGAGATGCTTCTATACGGAATTGCATTAGTTGTGCTTCTATCATGCCGTCTATTAAATCGTGTGGCACATTAATGCCGTGATGTGATAAATAATCAGATGCTAAGTTGACAGCAAAAGCTTTTTTTTCTTCTGCTAGATTTAGACCACCTTCTAGAGCCTTTCGTCTAATGTTACTTTGTTCTGCTGCGAGCACAGAGGATTGTACGGCATTAGTCAAAAGTTCTGAACGAACTTTTGCTGAAGAAGCTGAACCGCTAGAGTTGTGAAACTGTCGTAAAACCTCACTTTCAATAAGTCCGGCAATAGAAGTTGCGTCTAGATCAATACCTAATTTTCTAAAGTAAGTTCTAGCTAAGTTCATTGCAAACTTCTTTTTTTCTGCACTGCTGATTAAGGTTCCGTTATTGCCGTTTTGTTCAGCGCTACGAACCACAAGTTCTGTAACGGTTTGAATCATTTCTAGTTGTTGAGAGTTCATGCGTTGTGACATTTCTTTGGATCTTGTGCGAAGCCAAGACGATATAGTTGCTACTGCAAACGGTAAAGCGGCAGTAAGAAGGCCAGCAGCCAACAGGCCCACAAAACTTATTACGGTTTCTGACAGGTTTTGTATGTTTTCCGGGCTCAAGTGTTTTCTCCAATATATCAATAAATGTTATATAGATAACAATAGACTATAGTATATATTTTTTGGTTGCACTACGCACATTATACACAGGAAGTTTGGTTGCTGTAAATAATAGTATGTTTGAAAGGTAAATTTGTAACAATAGCAGAAACATTGTTGGTCATACCGCGTGTAGTTAATTTGGTGGTCGGTTTAGAAACAGATGGCTTTATGAATGCTAAGCTTAGCCAACCTAGCTCTGGAGATAATGAAGAGCTGGTAACAGTGCCACAATTTTTGTCGTTGAATTGTAGTATTGTTCCAACAGGCAGTTGGCTCTCTGATCTTAAGCCAGTAAGAGTTTTGGCTAGTTTGCCTTGAGAATCCAGTCGCGCTATTATTTCTTGCCCTGTGTAACAGCCTTTTTGAAAACAAATAGACTCGCGCAAACCAGCTTCTAGGGGATTGTAATCACTGGTGATTTCAGATCCTGCGCTGGGGAGGCCAGCTTCAACTCTTAATGTTTCATAGAGTGTTTTGTTTCCTGACACTGCTCCTTGGTTTATTGCTGTAATTGTTATTTCTTGAGATGTTTTTGTATCAGCTATTATGTGATATCCAATCCCTGAAGGCGGTTTCATTTTGACAATCCAGGCTGTTTCGCTGATGGGTAAGGCTTGATTGTGAGACATATTGGATGCTTTTGGATTGAGTTTGGAGACTATTGTATGAGCTGTTGGTCCTACAAAACAGGTGTGACACAAAGTTGGTTCAGATGTTTGTAACGACACTTCATCCTGGAAAAAGGTGTGACGTTTAATCCATTGAACCACTGACTCAGAGGTTGTTTTGTTGGACGCGATAAGAGTAATATCATCTAAGTTTACTATGTAGAGAAGGTCTATAATTCGTCCAATTGCATTTGTTAATGTTGTAGATTGTGTTTCGAAGGGACTCAAGTTAATCGTGTTGTTTGTAGATAGTCTATGTAGTAAATCTAGACGATCTTTGCCAGAAGCCTGGATAGTACTAATGAAGTCACAATTAATAACAACACATCCAGTGTTTGAGAGATTATACATATTGTCGGATTGGGTTTGTTGAGACATTCTGTTTAGCGCCTATAGCTTGTATTATAGATCGGACACAATTTGTCTTAAGCTGTCGGCAGAAGGTCTTAGTTCTTCTTCTGGTAGGTGTGAAAGAGGTTCTTTAACTAAGTTTTCAGATTCAATTAAGCTGTTTTTGTTGGGATTATAATAAATTAACCCGGTTAATAAACTTGCTTCATTGTTAGCTGTATATAAAGCCGTAATAGCATCCATTTTGTTTGTGGGATCATAGGATTCGTCAAGTTTTTTAAGTAAGATTTGTGATCCATCATGTAGAGTTACCATAGTTGTTTCGCCTGGATCATAATCAGTGGTGATTTCATCTTGCAGAGGTATGTATGTTATATCGTGTAAAGGATCTTTGTTTTCTTTTACCCAGTCATAGCTTTTTGTTGACTCTTTACTATCATTGAATGTTACACAAGGGCTTATTATGTCTAAAAGAGCTGTACCGTTGTAACTAAGGGCAGCTTTTAGCAGTGGCCTTACTTGTTTGGCGTCTCCAGCAAAACTACGAGCTACAAAACCACAATCTGCTATTATGGCTTCCATGCAGAGGTCTAAGGGCGGTAGGTCATTGTGTCCGTAATACTTTAGGTTTTGACCTTTATCTGCTGTGACTGAGAATTGGCCTTTTGTTAATCCATAAACACCATTGTTTTCCACAATATATACCATTGGTACGTTTCTGCGCATACTGTGTTTGAATTGACCGATGCCGATACTTCCACTGTCACCATCGCCACTGATGCCAACAGCAATTAGATTGCGGTTTGCTAATATAGCACCACTAACAACAGAAGGCATACGTCCATGAACAGAATTAAAGGCAAAAGATCTATTCATAAAATAAGCGGGACTTTTGCTTGAACATCCTATTCCACTGATTTTAACCAACTGTTCAGGCTGTATGCCTAATTCAAAGGAGGCTGTAATAATTTGAGAGGATATTGAATTATGTCCACATCCAGCACATAGTGTTGTAGGGCTACCCTTGTAATCTTGTTTTTGTAAGCCAATCGCATTAGTTTTAGTATTATTCATTAGGAGAGTTTTCCTTTGTTATAATTTCATTTACTATCCAGCGGGCTGATAGAGGCAGGCCATCACAATAGGCAGAGGAGTGCATTCTTGTGGCTAGCTCTGGGAACTGTAGTTGCAATAGCTTATGTAATTGACCATCAATATTCATTTCAATTACATATGTTTTTTCATAAGATTTTATGAAGTCGGCTACACTTAAGTTAAGTGGAAGGGCTCGTATTCGAAGATAGTTACATAGAATATCATTGTCACACAGACGGTCACAAGCCTCTATAATTGCTGGGTCAGTAGAGCCAAACCCAATTATTCCTATTTTGGAATTGTCTCTATTTATTAAGATTGGTTCAGGTAAATGTTTTCTTGCTCCATCAATCTTGAGCTTTAATCTTTGCATGTTTTCAACATAGTCTTGAGGGTCTTCGCTGTATTTAGCTGATTTATTATGTCCACTGCCCCGAGTAAAATAAGAGGCTTGTGGGTGGCTTGTGCCAGGTAATGTTCGATATGATATTCCGTCTCCATCTAAATCAAGGTACCGGTTAAATCCGTTGGCTTCTACCTGTTCAGCAGTCAACACTTTTCCACGGTTCATTGGTTTATTTGGATAAACAAAAGGTTTTGACATCCAGTTGTTCATTCCTAGATCTAAATCACTTAGTACAAATACAGGTGTTTGGTATTGTTCAGCGATATCAAAAGCTTTCCATCCAAACTCAAAGCACTCGTTTATATTTCCTGGGAGAAGACAAATGTGCTCTGTGTCTCCATGACTAGACCAGTAACAAGCTGTTAGATCTCCTTGTGAGACACGGGTTGGTAGTCCTGTACTTGGCCCTACTCTTTGTACGTCCCATATGACAGCTGGGATTTCTGCAAAATATCCAAACCCTGCAAACTCAGACATTAAGCTTATTCCAGGTCCTGATGTAGCTGTCATTGATCGTGCGCCCGCCCAACCTGCACCTATAACCATTCCTGCTGCGGCAAGCTCATCTTCTGCTTGTATTATTGAATAAGTTGCGTTACCGTTTTCATCGTGCCTTAGAAGAGCCGCATACTTAGTTAATGAATCAGCTAAACTTGTGGATGGCGTTATTGGATACCAAGCCATGACAGTTACTCCCCCATAAATTGCACCCAGCGCTCCAGCTAGGTTGCCGTCAAGCATTATTTGACCGTCTGTTAGGTTAGCTGGTTCGACTTCGAAAGGGTCAGACTTAGTTAAGTTGTCTTTAGCCCAACTAAATGCCGAATGGATTACAGCCATATTAGTATCAACCAATTTTTGTCTGCCTTTAAAATGCCAGTGAAGTGCATTTTGAATCTCAGACAAATCTATATTTAGCATGAACGCTAAAGTGCCAACGTATACCATGTTTGACACGTAAGGGCGGAGAGAGGTAGCAACACCTGATTCTTTTGCTAAACGTTTTACAGGCATGCTGTAGTAGATAATGTCGTCTCTATCGAACTCATATTTAGCTTTTTCTGGAAAAAGGCAAACCCCTCCTGGCTCTATGTTAAGAATATCCTGCTCAGCTGTTTCAGGGTTCATGATCACCATAATTTGTATGCTATCTCTCCTAGCAATGTAGCCGTCTTGACTACATCTAATGGTGTACCATGTAGGCATTCCTTGAATATTGGAAGGGAACAAGTTTTTACCGCTAACCGGTATACCCATTTTAAATAATGATCTTAATAACACCAAGTTTGATGTTTGACTACCTGATCCATTTGGAGTAGCAACTTGGATTGAAAAATCATTAATAATCTTATTAGAAGAGTGTAAATTGTTTGTTGTTGTATTATTTGTGTTTGACATAAATAATTTCCGTGAATTTAGAAAAAGATAAAATGGTTGTGGTTTTATTGGTTTCGAGTGTCTATTAGCTTGGTGTGTTCAATAAATGTGTCTAATGCTCCTTCAATATTGTTGTTAATTAAATTTTGGATAATCAATTTGTGATAATCCCAAACTTTGTGCAAGTATTGAATGTCAGTGTACACATTAAGGTCTACGGCTTCGTAAGCTTCCCAGTAGCCTTCAAGCAGACCTAATACAAAAGTGTTCTCAAGTTTTTTAAAAATGTTCAAATGAAGATCTTTGTGTTCGTTGTGAGGTATCCGGATTGGCGTTCCGTTAAGTTTTTCTTGTGCCGATAAAACAAGCGAGTCAAGCTCAAGCAAGTCACTTCTTGTGAGTTTTTGTACGGCCTCAGAGAAAAAGCTTATTTCAATATGATTGCGTAGTTCACCGAACTGAGTAAATAAACTATTGTCTAAGGCTAGACCAAACAATAGAGAATGTTTTATGGCTGGGAAAAACTCATAATTAGCACAACGTATACCCGATCTTGGCTTAACTTCTACTACACCTAGCATGCGAGCGGCCTCTAGCTGTTCGCGTAGCTTGCTTATACTTAATCCTAATTCTTTTTTTAGAGTCGTCAGAGGAGGCACTCTATCACCAGGTTGATAGTTGTTGGTAGTTAGATATATGAGAAATTCGGAGTTCAGTCTTGATTCAAGCATATAATTAACTCTTATGATTTAATATGGTGATGCACTCTAAAACAATCAGTATTATATGACTAATATGATTAGTCATATTATATGTTAGACTAAAGATTAGTCAAGTTGTTTTTTGTGTGCTTATGGTATACTGAAAATTAATTAGTTAGTAGGAGGTATTTATGTTAAGTAATGAACTATTAGAAATACTTAGATGTCCTTCTTGTGTTCAAAGTTCAGATGGTAATTTAGAGCTAACAAAAGGAAGTTGGTTGGTGTGCAAGGAAGACAATTGTGGTCGTAAGTATCCAATTAAGAAAGACATACCTGTGATGTTAATTGAAGAAGGCGATAAATGGGTTAATGTTAAGGTGTCTGAGCTGCCACTTCCTCCCCCAGTTGAATAATATATCGTAGTTAATGGTATATTTAATTAGGAAATTAATTAACCAATCATCTCTTCATTAGACATCCAAGGAACCAAAGCTTCTGGGACTTGTATTCGGCCGTCCGATTGTTGATTGTTTTCAATAATGGCTATTAGAGTTCGTGGAATTCCAAGCCCCGAACCATTTAAAGTATGAACATATTCAGTTTTTGTGTTTTTCTTAGGTCTATATCGAATATTAGCTCTTCTAGCTTGGAAATCACCGCAGTTAGATATAGAAGATACTTCTAGCCATTCGTTGCAACCAGGTGACCATACTTCTATGTCGTATGTAATTTGAGATCCAAAGCCTAAATCACCACTGCATAGTCTTTGTACTCTATAGGTTAGATTAAGTAGTTTGCACGTTTCTTCTGCATCAATTAGTAGTTTGTTGAGCGCTTCATCGGAGCTGTCAGGTGTTGTAAGTGCATACATTTCTACTTTATCGAATTGGTGACCACGCTTGATGCCACGAACCTCTTTTCCAGCAGCAAACTTTTCTCTGCGAAAGCAAGGTGTATACGCTGTATAGAAAAGAGGTAAGTCGTTAGATGAGATAATTTCGTCTCTATGTAAATTAGTTAGTGGTACTTCAGCAGTTGTGACAAACCAAGCATCATCTTCAATATCTCTATAAATATTATCAGCAAATTTAGGCAGTTGACCAGCTGCAGTAAAGTTGATTTCTTTTACCATGAAAGGTAAATAACACTCAGAATATCCCTGTTGAGTGTGCAAATCTAACATAAAATTGATTAGAGCTCTTTGCATCCGAGCTATTCCTTTGTTTAGAACATAAAATCTAGAACCGCTGAGCTTTACTCCTCTTTCAAAATCTATAAGACCAAGATTCGTTCCTATTTCCCAATGAGGCTTAGGTATAAAATCAAAAGAAGGCTTTGTACCAACTTCTTTGATGGTTACATTGTCTTTATCATTTTCTCCAACAGGAGTGTCACTATGTGGAATATTGGGTATTTCCAACATAAGTTTATGTAAAGTAGATTCTATTTTACGGACTTCGTTGTCTAAGCTGGAAATTTGGTTGCCTACTTCTCGCATTTCGTCGATCAACGTGACGCGAGACTGATTGTCTTTCATATTACCTATATCTTTAGAGGTTTTGTTTCTTTTAGATTTAAGTTGTTCAGTTTGTTGTAATAGTGTGCGACGCTGTTTATCAAGATTAATTATTTTATCAATGTCATAGTCAGAACCACGTATATTGAGTGATGCTTTAATTTCGGAGGTCTTTTGGCGAATTAATTGAATGTCAAGCATGATAATAACCAGAGTTTTATTTTCCACCACTAGTATAGTCAATGTTCGTCATTACGTCATCTCCATTAAAATGTTTTATATATTTGAAATAATGCTATATGCGTTGCAACTATATAATTTATATCAATTATGAATACTTCAATAGACAAAGCAAGACAAATACGGAACAAATTAATAAAAGTTTATGGTGAACCAGTTTGGAGAAACCCTTTACCACCTTTGGATGAGTTGGTGTCAACAATATTGTCTCAGAACACTAACGATATAAATCGTGACAAAGCTTTTGATAGATTAGTCGCTAAGTTTCCTCGATGGGAATTAGTAAGGGATGCGCCCAAGGAGACGGTTATAGAGTTAATCCGACCAGCTGGTCTTGCAAATCAAAAAGGACCTAGAATTCAACAGGTGTTAAGAGATATTACAAAAGAGAAAGGTACGCTAACCCTAGAATTTTTAAAAAAATTAGACACCGAAGATGTGCGAAAATGGCTATTAAGGTTTAAGGGTGTTGGTCCTAAAACAGCAGCGATAGTTATGTTGTTTAGTTTGGATTTGTATGCATTTCCTGTGGACACACATGTCTATCGTGTTTCAGGAAGACTAGGTTTAATTCCAAATAAGATGAATGTGTCTGATGCACATACACATTTAGAAAAAGTGTTTGCTGAATCTCAGTATTATGACGTACATTTGAATTTAATTAGATTGGGAAGAGAAGTGTGTCGTGCTAGAAAACCAAAATGTCTACAGTGTCCGATAAATACCTTGTGTGAGTATTGGCTAACCAACAAGACAACACCCACGTAAAAATTACAAGGATGCTGTCAATTAATCAAAAACAGGTAAATGTCCCAGTGAATATATATGTTCCCATTGAGACCTGTCACCTTCAGTTAATATGGCTGCTTCTCCTACTATATTTCCTTCTGCTATGTTTAGCAACTTACGCATGGCCACACTAGTTGATCCTGTACTTATTACATCATCTAGTAACAGAATATTAGAATTAGCAATTAGTTTTCTGTCTTTATTATCTAAAAATAAAGTTTGAGGTTTACCTGTAGTGATTGAGACAGTCTCAGCTTGCAAACACTTACCCATATACAGTTTTTGAGTTTTGCGTAAGACAACATAAGGTTTTTTAGAAATAACAGACAGAGCATATGCTAGAGGAATGCTTTTTGCTTCGGGAGTTACTATTACGTCATAATCGAGCTGATTGAGTAGGCTGTTCAAATGTTTTGCAGCGCTTTCTACTAATTCTGTGTCACCTAGAATGTTTAATACAGCTATTTTAAGACCAGGTGCAATTTCGATTATCGGTAAACTCCGCTTAAGACCAGCAATATCGATAGAATAAATTTCATTGTGTGTATTCATAATATTTGTTCCTATTATTAATCTGATAATTTAAAGTCATAAATCCCATTACTTATGGTACATATGTGCCCACAATTTGGACAAGTAATGTTAGTTGGTGATTCTACAACATCCTTTGAATTACAGGTTGGACATTTAAAAAGTTTCTCTTCATTGTTAAGATTGATATTTGTGTTTGAAAACGCTTGTAATAAAACACTAGGAGTGAATTGCCAATATCTTCCAGTTGTTTGCAAAGCACTGTCTATAGAAACTAATAAGTTAGTAGGCACTAATTGTTTGATATGCTTCCACCTAAAGTGAGATACAGATCTTTTTTCACCGACAGTAAAATCTGATACAGATAACATATGCATTATGTTATTAGGATGGAAATTTAAATTTAGTTTATTGTATTCAACGCTATTATAACTAAAGGGATTCCAGGATTGACGATTTAATAAGTATCTGATTATTGATTTTATGTTGCGTTTGTTTGCAAACTCAAGCACTAAGCAACCATTTGGTTTAAGTAATTTGTTTACAAGTGACAGAACATGTTGAGGGTCTGTTAAATGGTGAATTATGCGTACCATTAGTGCGGAATCGAAAGCTTGGTCAGCAAAAGGTGGTTTGTAGGCATCTGCAACAACATAGGTGTATTTTGAGCTGTTTCCCAGAAGGTTTTGGGCTTGCTCTATTTGGGATTTCGAATAATCTAAGAGAACTATATGATCAATATGATTGAGCTCTTGAGTCAAACGTCCTGCTCCAGCACCTATTTCAAGGCAACGCTTGCCAGTCTTTGGAAGTAGTTTTTGCAGAGCAATGCGTTCAACTTTATCTTCATATTCGCGATTCCCGCAATCCCAGAACTCTGTTTGATATTGAGAATTTTCATAGTCGCATATGGGTCTTGTGTTTTGAGAAACCATTACTTTTCCTTGATTCGTTTATTTTCTATAGCAGATTTTAGTAAGTTTTTGATCGTCTTAGGGTTACTTTTGCCTTTGGTGGATTTCATTATTTGTCCAAACAACCAATTAAAAACAGACGTTTTACCCTCAAGTAATAGCTGTGTTTGTTCAGGGTGTTGTTCTAATATGTCGTTCACAATGGTTGACAAAGTTTTGTCACTAAGTGTTTGTTGTAAGTTTAGTTGGTTGACAACAATTAGAGGGTCAGTTGGTTTTATATGAATTTCTCTAAGAACTAATCTGGCGCTGTTAACATTAATGACATCAGTTTTTACAAGGGTAATTAGAGAAACTAGTTTTTGTGGGCGAATGTGAGTTTTGTCTATTGTTGTATCAAATTCGTTAAGTAACCTGAACAAATGGGTTGTAATCCAATTGGCAAGGGTGTTCGGGGTAATCTTAGGGCAGCAGTTGGCACCTATTTTAACTGCTGCATCAAAATAAGTTGCTATCTCTTTTTTGCTGGCTAGCAGATGTGCATCGTCGAATGATATACCCATTGCTTGGAATTGTTTTCTTTTGTCGAATGGTAGCTCGGGGACAGTTTGTTTTAATTCGTTAATCCATTTGTTCTCTATCAGTATGTTTGGCAAGTCTGGTTCTGGAAAATACCGATAATCATCATCATTTTCTTTAGTTCTTTGTACTACAGTTTGACCAGTGGTTTCGTTCCAGGCTAGAGTTTGTTGGACAATGGTTTGGTTGGATTTGTGAAATTTAATTTGCTGTTGAGTTTCATATTCAATGCTTCGTTGTAATGCTTTAAATGAATTTAGGTTTTTTATTTCCCTCCGAACTCCCATTTTTCTGCTGTTTTTTTGTCTTATGGAGACATTGGCTTCAAACCTTAGGGCACCTTTTTCCATATGACCTGTACTTACTTGTAAGTACGACAGTATGGATCGTAACTCTTTAGCATAGCTTACTGCTTCTTCAGCATTAGACAAATCAGGTTCGCTTACTATCTCTACAAGAGGTATGCCAGCACGATTTAAATCAATTAAAGTTGCTTCTGGGTTGCTGTGGATTAGTTTACCTGCATCTTCTTCTAGGTGCACACTGCGTATTCTAATCATTTTTGTCATAGTATTGGACTGTATAGTTAGGGATCCTTGGCTTGCTAGAGGATGGCTGTGTTGAGATATTTGGTAACCTTTAGGTAAGTCAGGATAAAAATAGTTTTTGCGAGAAAAGATACTGAGCCGGTTGATTTTACAGTTGAGTGCGAGAGAAATAAGTATTCCATACTCTATAGCTTTTGAGTTTGTTGTTGGAAGTGTTCCTGGGAAACCGGCACAAATTGGACATACAAATTGATTGGGTTGTGCGATTGTTGAATCTACTGAGGAACATCCGCAAAACATTTTGGACTTAGTATTTAATTCTACGTGAGTTTCAATACCAATTACAGGTTCAAAAGACATATTTTGTGTTTTTACAATTAGCCAAATTTGATCAGATATTATAGTTTAGCATGTCAAAGACAAATAGGTGATGTGGAAAAAAGTGGTATCTCAGGTATACTGTTTATCATGATGCTATTTGACGATTATTCTAATTGGGTAGAAGTGGATTTGTCGGCCATAGAAAGCAATGTTCGCCTCATTACTAAAGAGAAAGAACAAAAAGTTATGGCTGTTGTAAAAGCCAATGCTTATGGTCATGGATCTTTAAAGGTTGCAAAAACAGCATTAAAGGCAGGTGCAGAATGGTTAGCTGTAGCAAGAGCTGAAGAAGCTATGGAGTTGCGTGAGTCAGGAATAAAACAACCTGTTTTAGTTTTGGGATTTGTGCCACTAAATTGGGTAAAATTGTTAATATTGTCGGGAGTCTCGATGGTGGCGTGGGATATTAAACAGATAGAAAATATAGCTGCCATTGCCGAAGATATTAATGTTGCGGCAAAAATACATATTAAAGTCGATACGGGTATGAGTCGTATAGGGGTGCAAGAAGCAGACGTTGTAAAACTTGTAAGAACTTTAAAAGACAGAAGTAGCTTGATCTTTGAAGGTGTTTTGACACATTATGCTTGTGCTGATAATTATAACAAAGACAAAACAATAGACCAGATAAATATTTTTGAAGATGTTTTGTTAGAACTTGCTGAGAATGATTCCTTGCCAAACATTATTCATGCTTCAAATTCTGCTGCCACTTTGTTTGGATATAAGCCTGCGTGGGACATGGTTAGACTGGGAATTGCTATGTATGGATTGGATCCATCAGATAGGTGTAGTTTTGCTAAAGAGTTGGAACCTGCTTTATCATGGAAGTCATACTTGATTCAAGTTAAGGAAGTGCCAGCAGGAACAGGAGTTAGTTATGGTCATGACTACGTTACAAAAGATACACAAATTGTAGGTACAGTGTCAGCTGGATATGCTGATGGATATAGGCGCCATTCAAATAATGAGGTGTTGGTTGGTGGAAAGCGTGTGCCAGTTGTTGGTCGAGTATGTATGGATTATTTTATGGTTAATTTGGACTCTGTGTCAGATGCATCTGTGGGTGATGAAGTAGTAATGCTAGGTCGTCAAGGCTCCGAACGTATAACGGCAGAAGAGTTAGCTATTACGTGGAATACTATAAATTATGAGGTGCTTTGTGGAATAAGCGCTAGGGTTATTCGAAAGTATGTCTAGAAAAAATTATTATAGAGCTGGTTTTCTAAATATTAACATCCACTCTACTTCAATAATTCCAGCTGACTTATTGCGCTTAGGTGTTAATTTGCGAGCAACAATTCTGTCGTAACCTATCGTTTCAGTAATAAAACCAGCTTTTGCTGCTATTTCTTGAATATATATGTGAGTGTCTATAGGTGTTTTACGAATGACGTTGTTTCCTACCAGAAGTCCAAAATAGCCGCCAGGCTTAAGAGTTCGATAGCATTGTTTGATGCTGGCTTCCATGTCTTTAAAGTAACGACAAATTATGTGAGCACGTTTGTTGTCAACTGCGTGGATTTTACTAAGAGCTTTATCCAAGTTCTCTATTCCAAACAAAGGGGTTTCTTTGCAAGTAGACAAAGGTATTTTTTCTGTGCCTACAATTTGCGAGCTGATTTCTTTAAGGTTGTGTTGATTTAACAAACCTAACCAATACAGTTCCAATTTAATGGATCGCAGATATTCTTGTGCGTTTGCATAGGGAGGAGAGGTGATAATTGAATCAACGGATTGATCACGCACGTCTACTAGAGTTCGCGCGTCTGATTTGGCAATTATTTTACTAGATGGTATATAGCCCCATACACTTCCTAAATTTTTGATTGTTCGCATGTACTTTATCTTTCTATCTAAATACAAACTGGTTTGACTTTCAAGCCATTTCAGAGCATTTTGGTCTATAGCATCGTCTTTAAGTAGAGTGCGCATACGCCGAGACACAAAAGGTTTACTGATTTGTGGGTCAGCATTACACACCTTTCTTACTATAGAAGAGGCACATATAAGCATAAAATTTATCACGGACTCTGAAAGAGTATCAGGGTTGTTTAATAGATATCCGAAAATTTGAGATAGTTCTTTTTGTGCTTGTGGCAAGAACCAATGATCAATGTTAGGTAGATAAGGTACGTATTGGTTGTTATAGTTTTTCATAGATACTATTGTAGATAGGCATTCTTCAGCAAACTCGTTATCGTTTGGGACAATTTCTGTTTTGGCTCTTAATAGCATTTGAGCTAAAGGATTGATGTCAATGCCAATTGCGTTTATTCCTAGTAGGTTTGCTTCAATTAGAGCTGTTCCCGATCCACAGAAAGGATCCAACATTAAATCTCCAGAGGAGTTATATTCTTTAAGGAACCAACGAGGAATATGAGGAATAAATCTGGCAGGATACGAATGAATCTTGTGAGTCAAATAAGTTGTATTGGGAATTTCAGGACATGATTTACGAAAGTTAAAGTCTTTTGCTGCAAATTGTTTGGTAGGCACTGATTTTGTTATCATTTGGATTAATGATTATATTGTTTGATGTAGTATTTATTTCTCAAATATCAACCCATTCAAGACCTAAGCGATCAAGAGTTTCTGGAGTAGGATTACCTGTGTCAACATTCCAGCCACTCATGCAGTAATACCATTCTTGAGCTTGAATTATTTCCTCTATATCAAGAGCTGTGGAAGCACTAGGACCATCTCTTTGTAAGGCCTTAAAGAATTTTTTTGGTAAAGTATCATTAGATCTATCAAGACCTTCTCTAGCATTAAATGCTCTAAGCATATTTAATCTTCTTTCGCCAACAAGTAGCATTTCGTCAGCAGTGAAATCGTTCCAGTTCGTTATAGTTTTAACTAGTTGTACGCAGTCGTTAGGGCTAAATAGCTGCCATGAAGGCCCCCATACAAATACACATAGATTGGCACTGTCAAGAAACGAATTCATATGCTGACTTTTTAGAGCAAAATGAACCTTGTCTTTATTTAGAGAATATTTTTTAGCTTGTTTATGTATGCCTATTGTTTCAAATCGTTTTACATTATGTTTAAATTCATTTTCAATGGCTGGATCGTGTTCAGAAGAATTGTGATCAGCACCGAAGGGATTAACCGAATAGATTAGACCTAAAGATCTTTTTACTTGTGGCATATGAGCAGGAGTTTCAGATCCTTTGACTGTAATAAGAAACTCATGACCTCTATTTATTTTGTCAGCAGCTTTTTTAGATCCATCGGCTAACAAGTCTCCAAATCCTTTACGTTCAGCTAATAGTTTCGTAAGCTTGATCATTGCATGGGAGTCTCCAAACGGTATTGGAAATCCAACCTCTTTCTCAGAGATTATTTTCGCATTGAAGCATTCCATAGCCCATGCAATGGTTGCACCAGTACCAATGGTATCTAATCCATATTGGTTACATATTTGGTTTGCTAATGCGATTGCATTTAAGTTGGAAACACCACAGTATGATCCAAAGGTAGCTAATGTTTCATATTCAGGGCCACCATAATTTTCAGAAACTACTTCATTCTCAAATGTGGTTGATACACTACGCTTACATTTTACTGTGCAAGCATAACAAGTATCTCGGTTTGTGAGAATACTATCAGTCATAGTTTCCCCATTAATCGACTCGTTTTCAGCAAATTGTCCGGCATTAAAGTTGTAGGTAGGTAAACCTCCTTCAGCATGTTGTCTGGATGTAACTCCTGCTGTGCCATATGTTTGAAGATTTACCATTGAAGTGTTATCTGAAAAAACATTAACGCCTTCTTTTGCAAAAACATTGAGGTGTTTAGGATTGGCTATAGGAAACTTTTTTGATGTACCGCGAACAGCAATTGCTTTGAGCTGTTTGGATCCCATGACAGCACCTAAACCAGTACGCCCATTGGCTCTATTTGACATATTGATAATAGCAGCAAGACAAGAAAGTTTTTCTCCAGCTGGACCACACTGTAATATTTCGACCTTTTTTTCTTCTAGTTCTTTCTTGAGAATTTCATCTACTTCCGCAGTGGTTTTGCCCCATATGTGATTGGCGCTACGTAGTTCTGTTTGTCCATTTTTTATCCACAGATATACAGGTTCTTTGGATTTCCCCTTAATTACTATTCCATCGTAACCGGCAAATTTTAGTTCTGCAGGGAAAAAGCCACCTGATTGTGAATCACCTATTCCATCTACAAGAGGAGATTTGGCGTTTGCAGTTAATCTGCTTTGACCAGATATGGGTGCACCAGTAAGTACAGATAACATGAGCGTTAATACATTATCAGGACCTAATGGGTCAGCGCCGGGGGACATTTCATTTAACATATAATACATACCCATTGCTTACCCACCAATATATTTGCGATAGAAGTTGTCATCAGGCTCTTCTATTGTAATCTTATGCTGTGTTAGATTTACGTGCAATATTTTTCTATGGTATCCAAGGAACATAATAGCCTATTACAATTAGTGCATAGATTTTATCATTGTATAAAATCATGAGCAACAAAATAGAAGGCAACTAACAATATTGTTTACTAAAGGTATAATTTAGATATTATGTTTGATTTTAAGTTGTTGGCTACTAGTCATGGCGCAAGAGCTGGAGAATTTGTTACTCCTCATGGTGTAATTGAAACACCTGTTTTTGCTCCGGTTGGTACTAATGCAACAGTAAAGGCAGTAACACCTGAGCAAATTAATGAAGTGGGCACATCATTATTGCTTGCAAACACATATCATTTGTATCTAAGGCCTGGTCATGAAATAGTTCATAACCAAGGAGGTTTGCATAGGTTTATGAATTGGGCAGGGCCCATACTTACTGATTCAGGTGGATTTCAGGTGTTTTCTCTTAGTGATAGCAACAAGATAGATGATGATGGTGTGACATTTTATTCACATATCGATGGTAGTGCTCATCGATTTGATCCTGAAGTAGCTATAGAAATTCAAAACAAACTAGGCGCAGACATTATTATGGCATTTGATCAGTGTCCTGAACCATACGACCGTAAAAACAATGAAAAGGCACTTGCTAGAACACATGACTGGGCAGTTAGATGCAGAAATGCTCATAGAAACCCTAAACAAGCACTTTTTGGAATTGTACAGGGAGGGACTTTCGCGGATCTAAGACAAGAATCTGCTAGTTTCATTGCACAATTGGAATTGCCAGGAAATGCTATTGGAGGCCTGTCGGTTGGGGAAACAAAAGAAGAGCTAAATACAATGACTCGAATTGTTACAGACATTTTACCAAGTAACAAGCCAAGATATTTGATGGGCGTAGGTTCACCTATAGATTTAGTTTATGGTGTTGAAAATGGAGTTGACATTTTTGATTGTGTTTTACCAACAAGGCTTGCTCGTAATGCAGCAGCTATGACACGAACAAAGCAATTAAATATGAAAAATGCTATCCATAGTAATGATAACAAACCTGTTGATGAAGACTGTAGATGTTATTGTTGTAAACACTTTAGCAGAGCATATTTAAGACATTTATGTAAAGCTAAAGAAATACTTGGAGCCACATTATTGACTATACATAATCTGCATATGCTTCATACACTGATGGCTGATATGCGAGTAGTGATTTTAAATGGGTCGTTTGAAAAATGGAAAAATTCTTTTGTTGATGGTTGGGAAAAATGACCATATTGCAAGCAATGTTACTTGGAGTTGTTCAAGGTATTACAGAGTTTTTACCTATATCTAGTTCTGCCCACCTTGTACTTATACCATATTGGTTAGGCTGGTCATTTGACTTGGAATTAGAGTTTGCTTTTAATATTTTCTTGCATGTGGGCACACTTGTGGCAGTAGTGACTTATTTTAGGAATGACATAAAGAAAATAGTATACGAGGTTGTTAAGGGTATATGGTTGCGGAAACCATTTGAGAGTGATGATTCCAAGATCGGTTGGCTTATTTTGATTGCAAGCGTTCCTGCTGGAGCTGTAGGCTTATTGTCTACGGATCTTTTTATGAGCATGTTAGACAACCCTACAGTGGTAGCGTCTTTATTAATAGTAACAGCTATTAGTATTATTTTTGCCGAAGTTTATTCTTCGTCATATAGACGACCTTTGCGGGAAATAAGTTGGAAAGACAGCTTGTTAATAGGATGTTTTCAGGCGCTAGCTATTTTCCCGGGTATTTCTAGATCGGGAATCACTATAGTGGGTGGAGTGTTTAGAAGGTTGTCTTATAAGACAGCAGCTAGATTTAGTTTTTTAATGTCAATTCCAGTTATGGTAGGAGCTGGTTTGATAGCAGTAAAGGAGGTTAGTGCTAATGAGGCTGTGTTGGATTATTGGCCAGCTATATTTGTGGGTTTTGTCAGCTCAGTTTGTATAGGTTTATTATCGATTCACTGGTTGTTAAGATATTTACGTAACAAGACTATGCGATTTTTTGCATTATATTGTCTGATAGTAGGCTTGTTGGGATTATTGGTTGGATGCAGTCCTGCTAAGGAGGTTGCACAGAAACCGATTGTAAACCATATAATAGGTGTGACTGATGTGACTGGCGATTTTGTAAAAAAAATTAATAATCAGGCGCTTTATTCTGACAAAGTTAGAGTCAAAACCTATGCTTCACACAGACAATTAATGAAAGCCATTTCTGCAGGTGGTGTAGAGGCAGGGATAGTGTTTGATGTGCCACGAGATAATAGTCTTGTATCTTATCCGCTAGCTGTTACTTCGATTATAGTTGTTGTACACCCAGACGTTGGGTTAGATGACTTATCAAAAGATAGCCTGAAATCAATTTTTGTTGGTGAAGCTGATAACTGGATAGAAGTAGGTGGAAACGACATTGACATTCAGCCTATAGTTTCTGAAGAAGGTGATGCTGCACGTCTTGTTTTTCAGAAAACAGTTTTAGACAATGAAAATCTCTCTTCAAGATCAGTAGTGATACCAGAAGATAATTTGGTGTTGCAATATGTCAATAACACAGCTGGATCAGTGGGTTATGTTTGGGAAGGAATGTTGGATCAAGAATCTAAACAAATTAGTGTAAATACAACAGAAGGACTAGAAAGACTAATATATTCTGTGAGCTATGAGGAGCCCTCAGGAAGTCTTAGGGATTGGCTAAATTGGATACAACATAGAACATCACAGCAATTACCAAAAGGTTATAAGCAACTTCCAAATTAAAAGATAAATGGATTGTTTGTTTTCTCTAGAGAAATACTAGTATGCAATCCATGTCCTGGATAAACCTTTGTTTCATCTGGCAGTATAAGAAACTTATTTTTGATACTATCAATTAGTTGATTGTAATTACCACCCTCTAGATCGGTTCTACCGATCCCTTGCTTGAATAGAACATCTCCCCCAAAAAGTGTTTTAGATTGTGGTTCGAAAAAAGCTACATGACCAGGTGAATGACCAGGTACAAATAAAACGTCAATAGTTTTGCTATCAATATTTAATTTTTGGGTTTTATCAAAAAATATGTTGGGCTGATGATTGTTTTCAATGGTTATCCCCCAGTTTTTTGATCCACCACCATCGTTATATAAATCGAGATCTAAAGAGTGAAGACCCAAACCTATGTGGGGTTGGACTTCCATGATTTTACCCAATCCGCCAAAATGATCAAAATGTGCATGAGTGAGCCATATTTCAGAAAGTGTCCATTGATTGTCGGAGATTTTCTTTAATATTTTGTCACCATCCCAAGCAGGATCAATTATTACGCATGATTTGGATATTTCGTCTGCAACAATGTAGCAATTTGTTTCTAGCATTCCAAGAGTTAGTTTTTCTATAATTAGACCCATTGTTTTTCTCAAGGTGTTGTATAAAATATGTTTATTACCATATTTTACAAGACATTGTAAGGATAAATCAAGATGAGGTTATTTGGAGAAGGTACGCATTTTCGTCGATTAGCAATATTAGCGGTTTTTGTGATTTGGGTTGTTATAATTTCGTTGCCAGTTTTGGGTTTGTTACTGGCTGTGAATGGTGAATTAGCATTGACAATAAGTGAACACAATGAGTATCGTGTTTGGTTATTGATGGATGATGAAGAAAGAGGTATAGGGTGGAGTAGTAAAAATATGTTTAGTGACAACCTTAATAATAATTGTGTAATTAATAGGGTAAACTTTATTTTGTGGGAAGGTGATAGTGAAAATGTTAACACATTTTATTGCGAATGTTATTCTGGAAACAATGGTGAACTAGAATATACCAGTGCGCAAGTTTGCTCTATAAACTATTAGGTAATTTATTCCTCATCTGATAGAGATTTAATCTCATCAATTACGGATTGAGCAAGATGCGAAGGAACATGTTCGTGCTTTATATATTTAAGAGAGAATACACCACGTCCTTGTGTAATAGATCTTAGTTCTGTTACGTATCTTTGTACTTCAGCAAGGGGAACTTCTGCTGTTACGATGCTTTTACCACCTATGGAATCCATGCCTTGTACTTTGGCGCGTCTACTGTTTAGATCGCTCATAACGTCACCCATATTGTTCTCAGGTACCGTGATTTCAATTAGCATAATTGGTTCGAGCAATACTGGGTTTGCATTAGCAACAGCAAGCTTGAAAGCTTCTCTTGCGGCTATTTCAAACGCTATTGGTTTGGAATCAACAGGATGCTCTTTACCATCAGTAATTGCCACAAATATTTTTTCCATAGGGAAGCCAGCTATTGCTCCTTCCGACATTACGCTACGGATTCCTTTTTCGATGGCAGGCATAAAGTTAGTAGATATAGCTCCGCCAAAGACTTTGTTAGTAAAACAAAAGTTTTCATCTCCTTCAGGAGTCATGTTGGATTCAGTTAATGGTTCAACGTGCATGTGAACTTCTCCAAACTGGCCGGCTCCGCCACTTTGTTTTTTGTGTCTATACTGGCTATCGCCAGATCCGGTTATACTTTCGCGATAAGGAACTTTGGGAGCACTTGTGTCAAGGCTTGTGCCAAATTTTTTCTCAGCTCTTTTTAACGCAATTTCGATATGTTGGTCTCCCATACCTTCTATAATGGTTTGTTTGGTAGAAGGCTCATTTCTCCAATTAAGCGTTTGGTCTTCTTCGCACAGCTTTGAAAGTGTTGGGCCCATTTTTGTTGAATCAGCTTGTGTACGAGGACTTACAGCAAGCGCATATAAACTTCCGGGATATAGTGTTGTTTTAAATTGTACAGGATGGCTTTTGTCACCTAAAGAATCACCCGTTGCAGTATCGCCTAGTTTTGCAATAGTGCCAAGATCACCAGCATGAAGACACTTAACTGGAATCTGTTCCTTACCACGCATTGCTTGTAGTGTACCAATACGTTCTTCAGTTTGTTTGGAATGATTTTCTATTCTTGAGTCAGACTGAAGTGTTCCAGACATTACTCGCAAATAACTTAGTTTTCCTACAAAAGGATCAGCTGTAGTTTTAAAAGTAAAGACACTTAAATGTTTAGAGTTTTGATTTTCGGTATCATCCTTTTGAACAATATCGGATGGTGCTGGTAAGTAGCGAGTTATGCCCAATAATATTGGAGCTATTCCAATGGATTCTGTAGCTGATGTTACTAAAACAGGAACGCAACTTCCTGATAAAACAGCTTGTTTAAATCCCTGTTCGATCTCGTCAGGAGAGAGTGTTTCACCATCTAAGTATCTCATGAGTAAATCATCATCACCTTCAGCCGCTGCTTCTTCTAGTTCGGTTCTAGCAATATTAACAGCATCTAGATATTCATCAGGAATATCTTCAGTAGATTGACCAGAGCCAGGTCGTGCCTTTTGAGCAAGAAGACCAATTATTCCTTTAAAATCAGTTTTTTCACCCCAGGGTAATGCTACGGGGATTAATTTTTTGTCCGAAGCTAATTGTTGGACGGAACTTAGAGTTTTAGCATAGTTAGCATTGTCGCGGTCCATTTTGTTTATTACGATAAATCTAGGCAGATTATATTCATCGCAATAGTCCCACACGAGTTCAGTACCCACTTCTACTCCAGCGACAGCATCTACTACAACAATTGCAGCGTCAGCTACGTGGAGAGCTGATTTGACTTCACCCACAAAATCAGTGAAACCAGGAGTGTCTAAAAGATTGACTTTATAATTTTCATAAATACAAGATACCAGCGATGTACTAATTGACATTTGTCGACTTTGTTCTTCGTCTTCAAAGTCAGATATGGTAGTACCATCTTCTATTTTTCCAAGACGAGTTGTAGCACCTGTGACATTCAACATAGCTTCTACTAAAGATGTTTTACCGGCACCACCATGCCCTACTAAAGCTACGTTCCTTATAAAATCAGTTGTGTATTCATTCATAATAGTTCTATCTACCTCCTCAGATTACATTACTTAGTAAACTTGGGAAAACATTTAAGTTGTATAACTGTCGTAAGGCATTGTAATGGAGGGTTGGTAACTTGTCAAAGAATGGGTGTTGTTTAGTATTATTTTATTGACATAAAGTTTACTTAAACGCATTAAAAAAACAATTTTCTTTAACTATCGCGTATTTGGGCACCGTAAAGTTTTTTTGCAGTTTTCACTATCTTGTTACGCAACTTGGCGGCATCTTTATCTGTTAAGGTTTTAGAATCAGATTGATAAGTAAGTCTATAACCTAAGCTTTTCTTGTGCTCTCCAATTTGTTCGCCACGAAACACATCGAATAACTGAGTGTTTTTGAGAATTGAGCCACCTGTTTTTGCTATTAAGCTTGTGATTTGATTGCTGTTTATGTTTTCATCTACTATTAGCGCAATATCTTCAATGACAGGAGGAAATTTGGAAACAGGTTTAATGGTATGTCGATTGGGCATAAACTCAATAATTGCTGATAGGTTGAAATCAGCTGCCAAAGTAGAGTGGTCCTTAAGTCCAAGCTTAGACGTAGATTTTGAATTTAGAATACCAAAATGACCTATGGGTTTTTCTTTGATCAACAGAAGGGCTGTTGCTCCTGTTTGAAAAGCAGGATGATTATCTGGTTCAATACTATAGTCAGAAATATGAATACCATTAAGAATTTCATCAACAATGCCTTTTAGAACAAAATAATCCATAGATTTATCTGAATTATTAATCCAGCTTAATTGTTCGTTTTTACCATACAGTACTATAGAAAGACGCAATACTTCAGTGGGTAGGGCTTCATCACTGCTTGCGTTATTGTCTGTTGTGTTCTTAGGTATATACACTGGTCCTATTTCGAAGATGGAGATCCTTTGTTGGTGGCGACAATTCTCAGATGCACAAGCTAGAGTGCTAGCCATTAATGATTTTCTCATTATGGATCTTTCTGGTGTAATCGGGTTTGCTAGCGTAATGTGAGGACCTGTGTCTTCACAGCAAACTAGTTGTTCTAGTTTAGCAGACGATAATCTATAGCTAACTATTTCTTGAAGGCCTAGCGTTACTAACAAATCGCGTAATAATTCTTCTTTTTCTAAGTTGATATTGTTATGTTGTTTGGGGGATAGATCGTCAAGTTGAGTTTCTGGTATATTGTCGAACCCCCAAATTCGTGCTAATTCTTCAATTATGTCAGCTATACCTGTTTCTTTTGTGCCTACATCTAATCTGTGATCAGGTGCTGTGATTTGTAGAGAATCTTTTTCTTTTGTGACATGAAATTCTAGAGATTCAAGAATTCTAATTGCTTCTTTAGTTGGTATCTGTATTCCTAAAGATCGATTAATTTCACCTATTGGCAAATTTATTTTGTTTGTAGTGTGTTTAATAGGATATACATCTTTTGTATTATGAAGGATTGAACCTTTTCCCATTATTCTAAGCATTTCAGATGCTCTTTGGTTGGTATTAAGTGCCAAGGCAGGACTAACACCACGACTAAACCTATAGCCAGCTTGAGACGTTTGAAGTTGTTGATCTACAATAGTTTTACGTATGTTTATCATGTCCCAGCTAGCAGCTTCTATAAGCACATTTGAGGTATTATTAGTTACTTCTGATTTTAATCCTCCTATAATTCCTGCTATTGACAGGGGTCCAGCGTTATCGGTGACTAAAAGGGTAGACGTGTTTAGAGTTCGCTCAACCCCATCCAGTGACGTTAATTGTTCCTTGTTTTTTGCAAGTCTTGTTGTAATGGCAGGAGTGTTCTTAGCCCTTTCACTTAGGACATCATAGTCAAATGCATGTAAAGGTTGACCCATTTCAAGCATAACATAGTTGGTGACGTCAACCACATTGTTGATAGGTCGCATACCAGATATTTTAAGACGTAATTGTAGCCAGTAAGGAGAAGGTCTTACGGTAATGTTTTCTATGAGAGTAGCGGTAAATCGAGAGTTAAGAGCAGGATCAACAATTTTTATGGAAGGCATTTCAAAAGTTGATTTCTTAGATTGGTCAATTTTTATGTCGGTAACAGGTGGACGAAGCTTAGTATTGGTTAGTGCACCTATTTCTCTTGCGATTCCCAGTATGCTTGTATTATGAGACATATTAGGAGTTAGAGAAATATCAAAGATTGCATCACCAATATAATCTACCAGAGGAGTGCCTGGTTTTGGTGCATTAGTATCAAAAACAATTATGCCTTCATGCTCTTCAGAAATCCCCAGTTCTTTTTCAGAACAAATCATAGAATATGATTCTAATCCTCTAATAGTTTTTCTGCTAAGAGTTGTTGTTTTATGGTCATCACTGTAGCCATCATATAGTGTGGCACCTTCTCGAGCATACGCGATTTTTATTGGCGTTTCAACGGTTCCTGTTTCTTTATATAGCAACAAATTAGGGGCACCTGTAATTACAGGATGTATACCTTGTCCATCAAATACCTCAGCTAAAACCAATCTGTCTGCATTGGGGTGTGCCTCAATTTTGGTGATTTCTGCAAGTACTATATACTCAGGGTCCCATTCCATACCAGTTATTTTCGTATGTGATTTATTCTGAGTTGGCATTGACATACCCATATAGTGAATTGCTTCTACCTCTAAACCAGCAAAAGTAAGTAGATCAGCAAGAGCGTGAGGATCAATGTTTATGTCAATGTATTCTTTAAGCCAGCTTAGAGGTGCTTTCATTTTTAACTCACTTTTCGTAACCTTATTAGTTTATTGTTACTTAGAATTGTTCTAGAAATCTAAGATCATTTCCCCAAAAATATCTGATATCATCAATACCATATTTAAGCATAGCTATCCTTTCAGGACCCATCCCAAAGGCGAATCCTGTGTGTTTATTAGGATCGTATCCACCATTAGATAAAACTGTGGGATGTACCATACCGCAACCTAGTATTTCCAACCAACCAGTATTTTTACATACGCCACAACCTTTACCAGAACATAAAAAACATTCCACATCCATTTCTGCACTGGGTTCAGTAAAGGGAAAATGAGAAGCTCTAAATCTGGTTTTTGTATTTTTATTGAAAATGCGTTGAGCAAATGTTGACAATGTGCCTTTTAAATCACTAAATCTTATATTGGTACCAATTGCTAATCCTTCTACTTGATTAAATTGTATTTCAGACCTTGCAGTTATTTGTTCGTATCTGAAGCACATTCCGGGTAAAATGACTCGTATAGGGTTAGGGCAGTAGGTTCTCATTGCATGTATTTGTCCTGGGGAGGTATGTGTTCGTAAGATAACGCCTGGTGTGTTGGTGTGGAAAGTGTCCCACATGTCACGTGCAGGATGGTGCTTAGGAATGTTGAGAAGTTCAAAATTTAACTCATCAGTCTCTATTTCTCTGGATTTATAAATTTGAAAACCCATATCTGCCCATATAGAATAAATTTTTCTCAAAACTATATTTGTAATGTGTAATCTGCCACGATTTATAGGTCTACCAGGAAGAGTTATATCTATTGAGTTTTTGTTTGTAGTTGTGGGTTGCGATACAAGAGTATTTTTATGTTCATCATAAGCGTTTTCTAATTTGTAACGTATTTCATTGGCGAGCTTTCCAACTTTTGGCCTATCTTGAGCAGGTAATTGGCCTAAGTTTCTAAGATAAGCCATTAGATGACTTTTTTTGCCAAGGTGTTTGGTATGCCATAGATTTATTGCATTAATATCTGAGGTCTTGTATAGCTCAGATATTGCAATTGAGTTTAGCTTCTCTAGTTTTTCTATCATTATATGATCCATTACATAAAATAATACTGTTAATAAAACACAAATCCCGCCCCAGCAGAAAGGGACGGGGCTAAATTAGTCCCGCGGTACCACCCAAATTGATCCACTTATTGTGAACCCACTTAATTGTCCGAAATAGGCTTTTGTTTTGATAACGCAGTGTCTGCGGTTCTAGATATTTGTCATACCGACAAAACAGTAATGACGTTCCCAAGAACAGCTCGAGAGTGAATTTTCGTTAGTATATAATTGTGGCAAAATGAAATATCATGTGTTTTTATTTACCAATAGATCTTGTACATTATCTAACGTAATGTGCTCTGTCTTTGCCATATTATTTTGTTGTATTGGAATTATCTCAAATAGAGCCTAATTGTCAAGTTGTGTTGGTCATGAAGATTTAATTTGACTACCAGTAATCTCAGCTTTATACTGAAAATGTATAGGAGATTTTTTATGAGAAGATTAGTTATAAGGCGACAATATATTCTAGCAATTGTTTGTGTTATGGCACTTGGAATAGGCTATTTTTATTTACGCAGTAGTCTTCCTAAAGTTTCAGGCACAACTTTTTTGCCCGGTCTGGATGGTCAGGTTGAAATAGTTCGTGACGAGAATGGTATACCTCATATATTTGCTTCGACTGACAAGGACGCATATTTTTCCTTGGGTTATGTACATGCGCAGGACCGTATGTGGCAACTGGAGATGAATAGACGCATCGGAGCAGGTAGGTTGAGCGAGATATTAGGGGAGCCCACAGTAGATATAGATAAGTTTATAAGAACACTGGGTACTTATAGAGCTGCTGTTCAAACATGGGAATATTTGTCTGTTGATACGCAAAACATTTTAACTTCTTATACTGCAGGTATTAATGCTTGGATTGACGAAGGACATACTTTGCCTTTGGAATTTCTGATATTAGACTTGGTTCCTGAGGTTTGGACAGTATACGATTCATTAGTGTGGTCTAAGATGATGATGTGGGATCTTGGTGGCAATTGGGAAGATGAATTGTTGAGATCTATGATCGAATCTGCAGTGGGTAGGGATAGAGCTAAAGAGCTGGTGCCAGGATATCCAACTGAGGCAACAACAATTGTTACTAACAATATAGCTGAAACTTTATTAAAAATTGACTCAACTATGCAGCATATTCTTAGTATGGGTGACAAAGACGTTGGAAGTAATAGCTGGGTTGTATCTGGGTCGTTAACAGAAAATGGTAAACCTATTTTAGCTAATGATCCTCATTTGGGTGCGCAGATTCCTTCAATATGGTATTTGGTTGAATTACAGGGAGACAAAGTTCATGTTACGGGAGCAACTTTGTTAGGTATGCCCATTGTTCCTATTGGTCATAATGAGGATATTGCATGGGGTCTTACAAACTTAGGACCAGACGTACAGGATTTGTACATTGAGAAAATAAATCCTAAGAATCCAAATCAGTATGAAGTTAATGGTAAGTGGGAAGATATGTTAATTGAATCTGAGGAGATAATAATTAAAGATGATGATTCAATTATGTATGCAGCGAGAAGCACTAGGCATGGTCCGTTAATAAGTGATGTGTCAAGTAACGCTGGCACTCCTCTTGCTATGCGTTGGACTGCGCTTGATCCAGGGGACACTACTGCAGATGCGTTTGTACAGATGGCTCATGCTTCTAATTGGACTGAATTCAAACAGGCTTTGCAGTATTTTGTTGCTCCTAGTCAGAACATGGTGTTTGCAGATCAAGAAGGAAACATTGGTTATACCAGTACAGGTCGTATACCGGTTAGAGCAAAAGGCAAAGGAACAGTTCCAGTTATAGGTTGGGACAGTGAATATGAATGGCAGGGATGGATACCCTTTGATCAACTTCCACAGGTGTATAACCCGGAGAGTGGTTATATAGTTACTGCAAACAACAAAGTTGTTTCTGATAAATACCCATTCTTTCTTTCTAGCAGTTGGGCTCCTCCATATAGAGCTGAAAGAATAGAAGAGTTAATGCAGCAACTTATTGAAAATGAAGATGGACTTACAATTGAACATATGGCTGATATTCAGGGAGATCAGATTAGCTTGCAAGCTATAGAGCTTTTGCCTTACTTACAAACTATTCAGGTAGAAGACTTAGAGTCAGATGTAGGTGAAGCTGCACTTCAGCATCTGAAGACATGGGATGGTAGTATGAACGAAAATAGTGTTGCAGCTACTATATATGCAACGTGGTTTCATCAATTGGGTTTAGTAATATTTGAAGATGACTTGCGAGGCAATGTGTTTGAACAGTTTGCAGATCGCAAACACGCATCATTTTTAGCAAACATATTAAGTGATAAAGATAATCCTTGGTGCGATAATGTTCTTACTGTACCTTATGAGGATTGTTTGAAAGCAGCAACAATGGCTTTGGATCGTGCATTAGAGTTTTTGGAGAAGGAGTTTGAGGGACCAATACCATTCATTTCTTTTAGGACTAATGTTGATAGTTGGGTTTGGGGTGACATACATAAAACTATTTATTCTCACAATCCCTTTAGTGAGGTCTTACCATTGCGGACGGTTTTTCATCGTGAAATAAGTAACGGTGGAGGATCATACACTGTTAATGTGGGACCTTATAAGTTTTCGGAACCTTATAGTCAAATATATGTTCCTAGTTATCGGCAGATCGTCGACTTAAGCGATTGGACCAAAAGTGTATTTATGCATACTACTGGGCAATCAGGGAATGTGTTTAGCAATCATTATGATGATCTTATAGAAAGGCATCAAGCGATGGAATATTTGCCTATGACTTTTGGGAGAGCAGACGTTAGAGGGGACGTTTTAGTTTTAAAATCACGATGATTAGTAAACAGTTACTCTAAGTAAAGTTCGTTTGTTGTGCTAAACAAACAAGTTATTAACAACAAAACTTTAAACATCAAGTATTATAAGTTTCCCATTCTGACATATTATAGTATTCATCCCATAACATTGTTTCGTGTTTGACACTAATCATAAAGATGTTTTCAATCTGTGTTTTTTGAGAATCAGTGCTTATTTCAGCATGTCTATTCAGGAGATCTAGCGCTTTTTTAAAGCCTTCACGGTGCTTAGGATCACTATGAAAAGCAAACCATTCTTTGTAAGGATTGTTGTCTTTTAGTCCGTATTGGTCTATTAGTCTTTTGACTGCTTCTCCATACCCCCATTGACACGCTAGGATAGATGCTTGGGTATCAGCCAGAGAACCATGATAGGCCGTTGAAAGTTGATGGCGCGTATATGAGTATTTTAGAGGCCCCATTGGGAATGAGAGTAGATCTTCTCTAGTTAAACCTAGAGCTTTGGCGTGCTTTTCGTGGTCGAGCATTTCATTCTGTACACTAGTTACATGATTTAGCATGATTTCTATGTCTTCAGGTGTGTCAGCCTTTACAATTCCTAGAGCACAGACTTTTACAAAATTGTGTAGGTAAGGGTAATCTACACGTAACCAGTATTGGAAGCATTGAGTTGGTAAGTCACCTTTAATTAGACCCAACAAAAAAGGCTTTTTTATTTGAGACAGCATGTAAGATTCAGCTTTAGTGATTAAATTTTGTGCAAAAGAAATGGTTTTATTCTCCTTGAAAACAAGTTAGCATCCAACGTCTTCGTTCCAAACATCAGGATGTTCATTAATGAAATCGCTCATTATATCAACACATTCTTGCAAATTCATATTTATAACTTCTACACCTTGTTGTATTAGCCAGTCTTCACATAGGGTCAGATTTTGTACAGTTCTATTTTCACCAACAACCACTCGTGGTATTTTGTATAACACTATTGTGCCAGCACACATTGTGCAGGGCGATAGTGAAGTATACATTGTAGATTGAGAGTATATATCTTTTCTAAGTCTTCCAGCGTTTTGAAAAGTAACCATTTCAGCATGTAGTATAGGATTGTTTTTTTGTACTCTTTGGTTATGACCTCTTCCTATTATTTGTTCGTTGGCGACTAACACTGACCCTATGGGGATTCCCCCAGTTGTACGGCTTTTACGAGCTTCTATAATTGCTTCATCCATCCATTTTTTGTCTAGGTTCATATACTGACAGCTCTCCTTTTATGTATGATTGTGAAATGTGATAAGTTAATATAAAACATGATTTACTGTTGATTTGCATCTAGAGCAATTAATAATCGTATACCTTCTACAGCTGTTTTGCATAACACATCTAAACTCTCGTGAGTTCCACCGGCAATCATTAGTCCTCCTGCCCGGTTTTGAAGTATGCTAGAAACAATAAAAAGGGCAGAAGCTTCCATTTCAGAACAGAGTACACCAGCTTTTTGCCACGCATCCCATTTTGCATTTAGAGTTGTACTAATTGGCATCCTGTTTGGTTCTACTTCTCCGTAGAATGAATCTTTCGAGTGAGATAAACCTACATGGTAATTGGCATTAGTTTTGTTACATGCTTCAGTGAGACAGTGGACTAGGTCTAAGTCTGCAATTGCTGGGAAGTCCAATGGCATATACTGTAGTGAGGTACCTTCATCTCTAACAGCTCCGGACACCACAATTAAATCGCCAGGTTTGACATGTTCTTGTATAACTCCAGAAGTTCCAACACGAATGAATGTGTCGGCACCAATTTGTGATAGCTCTTCAACAGCAATAGCAGTTGAAGGGCTTCCGATCCCTGTAGATGTTACTGATACAGCTACTCCTTCTAAGGAGCCTGTGTAAGTTTTATGTTCTCTGTTTTCTATTACAAGACTAGCATTATCTAGAAAAGAAGCAATAAGTTCTACTCGGCCAGGGTCTCCTGGTAGGAGCACATATTTGCCAACGTCTCCTTTTCGCATTTTTATGTGGTATTGTAATTCTGAATCGTAAGATTTCATTTAAATAGTTTGTTCCTTTGAGTTTATTTGTGCAACAAATAATATTGTGTCAATTAGGTCTTCCTGCTAAAACGCCCGTTTCTTGACCTTCACCAGGCCATGGGTCAGACAGTTTCCATGCTGCATCAAACGTTGCAATTTGATGTTGAGTACCTCTAAGAAATAACCAAAGCATTTTGTTTTTTTCATGTTCTGTGCTAGCAGCTCCATATTCATTTATACCTTCTTTGGTGGCTTCTTGTAGTTTTTTGTAAAAAGGGTCTTGCCATTGTTGTATCCATTCTGTTTGTAGTTTGGACAAATTAGATGGTTGTTCGTTTTTATACCTAACACCAAATGTATCATGAAAGCTATAACATGGGTATATAGAGCAACAAATATCACCGAATGAGCCTTCATAAAAAGATCTAACAAAAAAATTTACAAAAGCTTCTCTCCTGGGTCTAGCTGCCCAACGAGTTAAACTAAATTTGTCGTAGTGTTCCAGCATTTTAAGCTCAACTCTTGATTGACTGGCTCGTTGCCCATACTCTTTTTGTAACTCTACCCAAGGGTTGTGAGGAGGAACTTTTGGGAATGCTACCTCGGATACATTTTCGCCTATATAAGGCAAATCCTGAACAAGCCAATATTCAAATTGAGTTTTTTGTAATGTGCCTGCAAATAGTCCTTCAATCCATGGGTGGTGTATATAACGATTCCAGGCCTCACCAGCAAATTCTATGCAGCTATTTAGAAAACTCAATTAAAACCTCGTTTTTTGTCATGTTCAATTAGCAATTTCAATCCATCTACTGCAGTTACTAGTAGATTGGTTAGGTCAATACCAGCTGTCATAATGGCTCCAGAACGACATTTGAGTATTCTACTAAGAACAAAAATTGTGGATGCTTCCATTTCGGAACACAATGTACCTCCTGTTATCCATGCTTGCCATCGTTCTAGTAGTTGAGTTTTAACAGGCATTCTTTTTGGTTCGTGTTGACCATAGAAAGAGTCTTTTGATTGGGTTAGTCCTACATGATGTCTGACGTTTCGGTTGCGCGCAGCTTGTCTAAGTGCTGATGTAACTTCAAAATCAGCTACAGCTGGATATTCAGGTGGCACATATTGTTTTGATGTAAATTCGTCTCTGATTGCACCCCAAGCAATTATTAGATCACCATGTTTTATGTGTTGTTGCATGGGTCCAGAGGTTCCAACTCTAACAAATGTGTCAGCTCCAGCGATCTTTAGTTCTTCTATTGCTATAGCTGTAGAAGGACAACCCATACCAGTAGAAGTTACAGACACTTTTTCTCCTAATAAAATTCCTGTGTAAGTGAGATATTCTCTATTATGTGATATCTCTTGTGCGTCATCTAAAAGAGCAGCTATCAGTGGAACCCTACCGGGGTTTCCTGGCAGTAGTACGTATTTACCCACCTCACCTTTATAACATCCTAGATGATATAGTTGATCGGAGTTAATTGCGGTTTGAGAATCCATAAGGTGTTTAGTTTAGTCTAAAAGACTATTCTTTGCTACATCGATATGGAGTTGGCTAGGACCAAATCCATAAGGCAGGAGTTGTTCGATTGACTTAATAATAATATTATTTTTTGTAAAGTCTGACATTAGAATTTCAATATCAAAGCCAGAATATTGTGCAATTTCATAAATAAATTGTCTACAACTTCCGCATGGATCAGAAGTAATTTTATTTTTCTTTTCGTCATCAGACACAGAAGTAATCGCTATTTTAACAATGTCGCGAGCACCAGAGGCATTGGCATTTCCAATAGCAAGTCTTTCAGCACATATTGTTGACCCG
>DBHI01000064.1 GCA_002296125.1 Anaerolineales bacterium UBA832
ATTCACATTGCACATGTTAGTTCTGCTAAGGGATTGGATGTTATTCGTCGTGCGATTCAGTCAGGAGTTGCTGTTACTGGAGAAGTATGTTTACATTATTTGGAATTTACTGCAGAAATTTTATCGCAAGCAGGGCCTTATGCGAAAGTGAATCCACCAATGAGGTTTCTAGATGATCAGAAAGCTCTTTGGCAGGGTGTTACAGATAATATATTGTCGATATTAACCACAGATCATGCTCCGTTCACGGCAGATGAAAAGGAGGCTGCATGGGAAGATTTAGTTAATTCACCTCCTGGACTGCCTAGTTTGGAGATGTTATATCCTAGGGCTTTACACCATGCACTGAATGGTAGATGGGATTTAGATAAGGCGGTAGATTTAGTTTGTGAGTCTCCTGCTAAATTGTTTAATCTTTGGCCTAAAAAAGGTGTTATTAGAATAGGCTCTGATGCCGATTTTGTAATTTTTGATCCTAATGAAGAATATGTGGTTGATAGTTCAAAATGGTTTACAAAAGCAAAAGATTGTGACCGTGTTTATTCTGGACTAAATATGAATGGAAACATATTGCAAACATATGTACGGGGCGAATTGATCTATGGTAATGGTGAAATTGTAGGTGAAAGAGGATTTGGCGAATTTGTACGACCTCTTTAAAGTATGGATCATAGCAAGAGATAATTAAAAAATACAATCAATGTAGTTTGCTGAATGTTTTGTCTAAAAAGTTATTGTTTTTAGTGTTTGTTGTTTTATAATAATAATTCTTTTAGTGCTGTTAACAACAAAGTTACATTTTCACGTCTGCTTGAGTATCCCATTAGACCTATTCTCCATATCTTTCCTTCAAGTGGACCCAGGCCAGCTCCAATGTCAATGTTATAGTTATTTATCAACGAAGAGCGCACACTTAAGTCATCTTGATCTTGAGGAATTAGTACACTATTTAGTTGAGGCAGTCTACTAGCTTCGTCGACTAAATAATTAATTCCTAGATTATTAAGACCATCCCTAAGGAGTATGTGGTTTTGTTGGTGTCTATTCCAAGAATTTTCTATTCCTTCCTCAGATAACATTACCAGGGATTCATGCAGACCATACAAGGTATTGACTGGTGCGGTGTGATGATATGCTCGTTTTGAACCTTTACCCCAATAACCCATCACCAAATTGAGATCTAGAAACCAACTTGTTACTGGTGTCTTTCGATTGGTTAATTTTTCAATTGCTCTTTCGCTAAAACTAACGGGAGATAACCCAGGCATTGCTGATAAGCACTTCTGAGAACCTGAATAGATGGCATCTATTCCCCATTCATCAACCCTTAATTCTGAGCCTGCTAATGAAGTTACGGCGTCAACGATATTGATGCATCCGTATTGATTGGCAATCTGACATAGAGTTTTAGCATCAGAGAGTGCTCCTGTTGAAGTTTCTGCATGAACAAATGCGACAATTTTAGTGTCAGGGTTTTCAACTAACGCTTGCTCAACTTTTTCAGGACTAACAGCAGTACCCCATTTATTCTCAACGACAACTGCCTCACCACCAAGACGAGTGACATTCTCTTTCATTCGTAGTCCAAAAACACCATTGATACAAACGATAACTTTGTCACCCGGCTCTACCAGGTTTACAAAGCATGTTTCCATGCCAGCTGATCCAGGAGCGGAGACAGGCATAGTCAGTGCATTTTCAGTCTTGAATGCATATTTCAGCATTTCTTTAACTTCATCCATTATGTTAACAAAGGCAGGGTCTAAATGTCCTATTGTTGGTCTAGCCATGGCATTTAGAATTCTGGGGTGAACAACTGAAGGACCTGGACCCATAAGTATTCTGGTTGGTGGAGTAAATGATTTCATATTAATCTTTTATTTTCTATAAATATTAAAAGTAATTTTATGACCAAGTCTATAGTGTAACATCAAATACTAGTTTCATAGCTATATTATTTTATTATGCTTTTTTGTCGTATGATGCTTTTTAGTTACTTTTAGTATAATTTCTTATATGTTTTTGCGTCATAGAGTATTAATGTTTGTCGGTTCCTTGCTTGTGTTAGCAACACCAGCAGCATTTGCTTTTTTGGTAGATGATGTACCTAGGACAAATGATTTGGCTTCTCATGTATATAGAGCTTTTGAATTAGAACAATTACTTAAGTCAGGTTTTATTTTTCCACGATGGGGACCACAATTAGTTCATGGATATGGATATCCAGTATTTAATTATTTTCCGTATTTATCTCATTATTTTATTGTTATTACTCATCTTTTGACTGGTATTAGTTTGGTATGGTCATACAAAGTTGTTGCAGTACTTGTTGTTTATATAACATTTTTAGGCGCATTTTTATTGGGTCGGGATTTGTATGAGGACGAGAATTCCGGAATATTTACTGCGGTGAGTTTTGTATATAGCCCTTATTTGTTAATGACAAATAACATACGTGGTGGGTTGCCTGAAGCATTTGCTTTAGCATCACTACCGTTCTGTTTATGGGCATGGGTACGTTTAATTCGTGGAGAACGAATTTTTGTGATATGGGCAGGAATTACCTATGCGGTAATGATACTTTCTCACAATGGCTCTGCTGTTCAAATATCAATATTAATAGTTATGTATGCGTTATTTTATGGACGTAATCAGATAGTTTTTGTTGTTAAACAATTGTGTATTGCAACGTTTATAGGCATCGGTTTGAGCGCTTTTTATTGGTTGCCTGCCTTGTTAGAATTACAATATGCGCAAGTTGCTTCAGGTTATGCTTCAACTGGTATTGTATTTCATCAGAACTTTACTGATATAGCAGGACTTTTTAAGTATCCGGCTTTTCCAGTGGATAGTGATTTGATCAATCCTACAGTATCTAATCCCTTAGGAATAGCATCTATATTGTTTTCTTTAATTGCTATTAGTCGTATGCGTCTAACTATTAACAAACATTTTGTAGAAACAAGGGTGACTGTGTTTATAGCGATGATTTTGTTGTTCTTAGTTTTGCCTCAATCTGATTGGGTCTGGGAATCTATTGTATTGCTGCAGCTTACCTTATGGCCTTGGCGTTTTGTTGGGCCTGTATCATTGTTATTAGGATTAGTAGGAGCGTCATTGTTTGTTACTATTAACAAACGAACTTCTATTATTTTGATGAGTTGTTTATTCACCTTGATTGTTAATGGTTTGCCATGGATGTATCCACCTAGAGAGTCATTGGTATCACCTAGAAATGTTGAAGATTTGGCTAGGTTTGAAATGATTCCATGGTTAATAGGAACGTCGTCTACTGCAGAGTATGTTCCTGTATGGGTGAAAGAATTACCAGATACTAGTAATCAACAGAAGTTATTGTATGATAATTCAGACCCAGATAGATTGGATAGAAATGGTTTACCTACAACCGCTAATGTAGTGCATGTTGAAAATAGTATATTAAGCGATACGTATCAAATTAATTCAACAAATGATTTGATTCTATCGTTTAATCATTTCTTTTTTCCTGGATGGCGTGCTTGGATAGATGACAATCCTGCTCCAATTGTTGTATCACAACCTCATGGATTAATGAAAGTTTTTGTACCTGCAGGACAGAGTACTTTAAAAATTGCATTTGATTCAACTGTTGTGAGGGATGTAGCCAGTATAGTTAGTTTAGTAGTATTTATATTGGTAGTTATGATGTTAATTGGATCAAATTTAACCAATAAATTATATAGGATAAAACAGGTGAATCTGAAACAACAAATAGTATTTGGATGTGTTGTTTTAGTATTGTTTTTAATATCTTCTTTTGTTGACAATCCTATTCGCAAAAGTGGTCTCGGATCCGGTAAGGGTCCTTTACATATGGACAATCAATTGAGTATAGATTTAGGAGGCGAATTGTTGTTGCATGGTTATTCAGTTAGTAGAGATATTATTAATGCAGATGATGGATTTGAATTAGATTTATTTTGGCAACCTCAAAAGAAAATAGGTGTAGTTTATGCTTTTAATATTAGATTAGTTGATTTACAAGGTCATGTTTGGAATGTTCCAGAAATAGTGCGTCCTGAAGGTTGGCGATTTATACCTGGTACTGATCATTGGCCTCCAGACAAATATGTCATGGATCAATATTTTGTTCAACCTATCACTGGTACTCCTCCTGGTAAATATTTTATAAAAGTTGTAGCCTTTCGGCAGGACAACTTGGAAGAATTGGCATCAAATATTATAGGAGAGATTAATATTATAGGGCCTGATCGAAGTTCATTTGAACGTATAAAACCATTGGTTGATTTTGTTGATAATGATTGGTTAATTTGGGAATTTTTGATAGACAAGACAGATGTAGTATCGGGTGAAGGTTTTACTGTACAGGTTGTATGGAATGGTGTTGAGGCTATTACTAGTCCTTATTATTTACAATTGAATTTAGTAGATATGTCCAACAATAAGGTCCAATCTACATTTCAGTACGAGATAGGTGTTAATTATTCTCCAAAATTATGGAAGTTAGGTGATAGAATACGTGATCAATACTTCGCTCTAGTACCTGCTGATCTTCCTGCTGGTAAATACAAATGGTTAATTGAATTAATTGGACCGGAAGATCGGCAATTAGGATCTTTTGTATATGATAAATATTTTGAAGTAACTGTGCCTGATCGATTGTTTGAACCACCTGATGATATTAACGAAGTGGGAATAGTATTAGAGGATTTAGCTATTTTATCTGGATATACTATTTTCAATGATTTTAATGAAGTAGATAAATCAATTGAAGTAACATTAGTCTGGAATTCAAGTGCAAATTTAACAGAATCGTATAGGGTGTTTGTACATTTGGTTGATGAATTAGGTAATCTAATATCCCAATCTGATAACGAACCTGATGAGTGGAATCGTCCAACTACAGGTTGGTTGTCAGGCGAATATATCAATGATACACACAAAGTGGTTGTGCCTGAAGACTTAAATTCTGGTATATATAGTATTTATGTAGGTTTGTACAATCCAACAAGTTTGCAAAGATTGTCAGCAGATGGATTTGATGATGGGTACATTAAATTAACAGAAATATATTATAGTAATGACTGATATAAATGTAATGTGAGGATTTTTATGAAAAATGTTTATGTTGACGTGTTAGATGAAATCAAAGATGCTATTGCTGAGAATCAGCCAGTTGTTGCATTAGAGTCTACAGTAATTGCACATGGTTTACCTCGTCCATACAATCTTGATACTGCACAAAGGCTTCAAGATATTGTTAGATCAAATGATGCAATACCTGCTACTATAGCTATATTAGATGGGATTGTTAAGATTGGTTTGACTAATGATGAGTTAGAACAGTTAGCAAATGCAGACAATGTAATTAAAGTAAGTCGTCGAGACTTTGCTAATGTTGTTACTAATAAGTTAACTGGTGCTACCACAGTAGCTAGCACTATGATAGCTGCGAGTTGGGCAGGGATAAATATTATAGCTACAGGAGGTATTGGAGGAGTTCATAGAGGGTCTGATTTAGATGTGTCTGCGGATCTCCCAGAAATAACACGTACTTCAATGATAGTCGTATGTTCTGGAGCCAAAGCTATTTTGGATCTTCCTGCAACTTTAGAGTGGCTTGAGACTTATGGAGTACCTGTAGTTGGTTATGGGGTTGATGAGTTGCCTGCATTTTATTCTCAATCTAGCGGCATTTTATTGGATATAAAAGCTGATAATGCTTTAGAAGTTGCCGAATTATGGAAAAATCATAATGAGTTAGGTATGTCAGGTGGAATGTTAGTTACTGTACCTCCACCATCAAAAGAGGCATTGTCCAGCACAGAAATTGAAATTGCTATTACGAGTGCAATAGATGATGCAGTTAAGCACAATGTTAAAGGTAAACATATTACACCTTATTTGTTGGAAAAAGTTAAGAAATTTACTAAAGGTGATAGTTTGAAAGTTAATATGGCTTTGTTAGAAAACAATGCTTATATAGCAGCACTAATATCTAAATCTATATCAGATACTGGTTGATAAAAGTACAATTGACTGTGAAGTATATTATCTGGTAGAATGACTGTTCTAAGCAGCGTGGTTTCTTTTTTTTTATAACAATAATGATAGTTTTTTATTTTGATGAGGTTTTTTGACCATGAAAGTCATGTTAATCAGAGATGTAAATAATTTGGGTCGTGCTGGTGATTTAAAGATAGTGTCAGATGGTTATGCTCGTAACTACCTTTTGCCGCGAGCTTTTGCTGTTCCCGCTACTTCTGGAGTACAAAAACAAGTTGATAATGTGCGTGCTGCAGGAGATAGACGTAGGGAACGTGAAAATGTTGAGAAAGCAGACTTAGCTAAAAAATTGGATGAGTTACGTATAGAGTTCCCTGTATTAGCAGGTGATCAAGGCAAACTGTATGGATCCATTACTAATCAAATGATTGCAGATGCTATTAAGGAATCTATTGGTGAAACTGTTGATCGTCGTGATATAAACTCGCCTTCAATTCGGGAGCTTGGTGTTTCACAAGTTCCTATTCGTCTTACAGCTGATTTAGTTCCTACAGTTACTGTAGTGGTTTACCAAGATGGAGAACTCGTAGATGAGAACGCAGTTTATCAAGAGACATTAAGTCAAGATCTTGATGCAGAAAATGTATTAAATGAGAGTGTTGATATAACAGAGCAAGAAGTAGATTCGATTGACTCCGATAGTGCAAATTAGTTTTTTAATTAACGCTCAATTGTTCGTCTAGTATTTTTCACAAAAAATAACTTAATTTAAGTATACTAAGAAAAAAATTTTATTATTTATTGTATCAATTATTTTGATATACAATATTGATGTATGAGAATGTATATCTTACTTAATATAATGATAAATAAATGTATGTTGTTCAGACAATGTCCTTAGTGGAATTCGGTGAATATCTTAAGCACGCTCGAGAACTGAGTGGTCTTTCTCTTGACGATATTGAAAGACGCACTAAAATTCGAGTGAAATATTTGATAGCTTTGGAAAAAGGTAATATTAATGAGCTGCAGTCAGAAATGCAGTTGTATGGCTTTGTGAGGAGTTATGCGCAAGCAGTCAGTCTTGAGCCTGACTCTGCAATAATGACTTTACAGAAGGCAATGAGCAATAAGAAAAGACCAGGTTTCTTATCATTATTAAGCTTTCGTAAAGCTAGAACTATACAACGATCTACGACTACTGTTGATTTTTTCCCACGCAAGTATGGACGTAGCAAATTGATACAGAGAAAATTGTCAGTTAACATTGCTAACCTTCAGACTTACATTATTATTTTATTGGTAATTTCTTTGTTAGTATTTTTTTGGTGGGGTAGTCCTTTTGTGAGAGAAAATTTGGCAATGTTGAATCCAACAAATGAAGCCACTATTATTATTTTAGGAGCAACAGTTACACCTACTTTCTTGAGATATATACAGAACACGCCTACGAGCAGTCCACCATTAGTAGACTTTTCTGATATTAATCTTACAATCATTGCAGAGCAGCGTACATTTGTGCAAATAATTGTTGATGGATCTTTAGAATATCAAGGTGTTTTACAACAAGGTGATCGAAGAGATTATTATGCAGATCAACTTATTGAGTTGACTACTGGTAATGGTAAAGGTGTTAGTGTGACTTATAATCAACGAGTTGAAGGAGTTATGGGTGAGTTTGGTGAGACTGTGACTTGGGTATTTACTCCAAATGAAATGATGAAAACTGAATTTAAATCAACTTCAGTTTTTTCTGATACTAATTAAATAATAATAAATTTCAATAAAATAGTTAGCGTTGTGTAAGGTATATAAAAGTTTTGAGGTTTTGCTATTTGTTATAGTATGCTATTCGTAAGGTAATCGATGGTTAAACGTCAAGTGTTTTTGCTTAGCTAGGGATATTATATGCTTGTAATTAGAAAAGTTTGATTACATATTTTCTCCTGTATTTAGACGCGAGTGTCCTCCTACTCGCGTCTATTTGTTACGAAGGTTTTTGTAGTATTGTATATAGACCTAAATTTGCTTTTTTGCCATCATTGAGGAAAACGTCTTTAATTTGAAAACCAGTTTCTTGGCATATCTTTTTTAATGAGTCTATAGAGAAATGATGTACGTATCTAATACCATATTTTCCCCCTTTCCAGTCTACTAAATAATCATTGTAATCTACTTGTTCTTTTGTCAGACCAATACGTTTCCAAGGAACAATTTTTTTGCGCAACCTTTCTGTTTGTAGAAATTGCCAAACTGAAATTGCACAGTAACCTCCTGGTTTTAAAGTATTGTACATATTGCTAATAATATCTGTGCGGTTATTCTGTCCAGGAATGTGATGTAATACAGAAAAACATACTATGGAGTCAAATTGTTTTTTAAAAACATCTGTCCAATTTGGGGATGTGATATCAAAGCATATAAATGTGGCATTTGGTAAATTTGGTGCGGATTTCATCATTATTGGGCTGAAGTCAATTCCAGTATAATTGCAATCTTTGTTAATAGCATGTGCTAATTTTAAGACCCTGCCATTACCGCAACCAACATCTAATAGGTTTGTGTAAGGTAATAGTTTTTTGATAGCTTTTGTAATACCAGGTTGAATATAATTACGCGTCTTGGCAAAATCATTTGCATGATTAATATAGAATTTGTAGTTTAAACTTCGTAGTTGTTGGGCTATGGATATCCTCACAGTTGTAGATTATACTAGTTGTTATGAAAACTTTAAATAGTCATAGTGTAAAAGATGTGAGCGTTTATTCTCAACCTGTAATGGAGATCATTGCAGATTTAAAATCAAGGCCCCAGTTAACTGAGAAGGAACTAGGGGCATTATTAAGACGTCACTCTCATAATTATGATGGTGTATTTAGTAAAAATTTAGTTATACGTACATACAGATATTTATGTGAGACAGGAGAATTGGATCCAGATTCACAGATATTTCAACGTCTTAGAATGAAGCCTACTCGTACTATATCTGGCGTTGCTCCCGTGACTGTCTTAACTAAGCCATATCCATGTCCTGGCAAGTGTATTTTTTGTCCTACAGATGTGAGGATGCCTAAAAGCTACTTGTCTGATGAGCCGGGCGCCATGCGTGCAGAGATGCACGATTTTGATCCATATGAACAGACTAATGCTCGTATATTAACTTTTCGAGATAATGGTCATGAGGTTGATAAAATAGAGCTGTTAATATTGGGTGGTACATGGTCGAGTTATACGCGAGATTATCAAGAATGGTTTGTTAAACGCTGTTTGGATGCCATGAATGGTAAGGAATCAAATTCTTTAGTAGAGGCTCAATTATGGAATGAAAATGCAGTGCATCGTAATGTAGGTTTAGTGATTGAGACTCGTCCAGATCATATTGATTCTATGGAGATAGAGTGGTTGCGTTATTTAGGAGTGACAAAGGTGCAGTTAGGTGCACAGTCATTAGACGATTCTATCCTTATGAAAAATAATCGTGGACATGGTTTGTTGGATACAAAAAGAGCTATGGAGTTGTTGCGATCTGCTGGATTTAAGATTGTACTGCATTGGATGCCTAATTTGCTGGGTGCCACTCCTGATTCTGATCGGCATGATTATGATGTTTTGTGGTCAGATAAATCTTTGCAGCCTGATGAGATAAAAATTTATCCATGCTCATTACTGTCTAATGCAGAATTGTATGAATATTGGCAGCGTGGAGAATATCAACCTTATAGTGATGAGGTTTTGATTGAATTAGTAGCAGCTTGTAAGTTGAATACACCTGAATATTGTAGGATAAATCGTGTATATAGAGATATACCTGCTCCCAATATTGTAGTTGGTAGTACTTTGTCTAATCTAAGACAAATTGTTCAAAGAACATTGAAGCACAGAGGACAAAAGTGCAAGTGTATTAGATGTAGGGAAGTACGAGATATTACGTTCCAATCTGACAATTTGATATTAGACGATTTAGTTTACGAGACCAGTTTTAGTGAGGAACATTTTCTATCATTGAATACCAAAGATGGATATTTAGCAGGATATTTGCGTCTTTCTTTACCTATTCGCAAAAATGATTTGAATATTGAAGCAATCAATAATGCTGCATTAGTTCGTGAGCTTCATGTATATGGTTCAGCTCTTCCAATTGGTAAATATGGTTCAGATAGAAAAACTGCACAACATAGAGGTTTGGGTAAACGTTTGATCAATAATGCAGAAAAAATTTCGTTGCAGGCAGGTTTTAGAAAGATAGGTATTATTGCTTCCGTTGGTACACGTGAATATTACCGTGCTAGAGGTTATAAGCTTTCAGGTACTTATATGGTGAAGGAAACAAATGATAAACATATGAAACAATATTAATGTAGCCAATGATATAATTTTATTCTTTGTGGGCACGTAGCTCAGCTGGTTAGAGCACACGGTTCACATCCGTGAGGTCGGGGGTTCGAGTCCCTCCGTGCCCATTTGTGATATTAGGATTGCAAGTATATTAAACGAGATGAAATATGATATAGATTTGTATGAAGTAACAACTGCTTTGCTTGATTGTTTGTGTTATTGGGATAAATCATGACAAAATTGTCTTCAATTAATATCACATGGCTTAGTGTTGTATTATTGTTTGGCGTGACAATTATCTATTATTTTTTCTCTAGCATTGGTTTAGATCGATGTTATTGGAATTATATTGATTCGGATTTTTGTTATTCAGTCGCATCTTTAAGATTTATTGATAATTATTCTACAGGTTTTGTAGAACATACTGCGGCGGGTGAAGGCTTACCAATTATTCAATTGCTAGGTTGGTTTTATGTGTTGATGTCTAAACTTGGGTATTTAGGTAATCCTAGCTTTATAGCATTAAGCATAGATACAGATCCGCTTGTATATTTGCAGCAATTTGTTGTTTTTGGATGGTTGTTTAGCGGTTTTGTATATTTGATAACAATTGTGATTGTATTCTATTGTACGCGATTGTTAACAAATTCTAATGTGATCAGCGTCATAACAAGTTTTTTAATAGCTGTTTCTTGGTCAAATATTCAATTTCTTTTACGGATAAGGCCTGAGGCATTCAGTGCAGCATTAGCTCTTTTGACTTTATACTTTATGTTTAAAGCTAATAAGTCATCAACAGTGAGCGGGTATGCATGTAACATGGTGATTAGTAGTACTGCTTTGGTAATTGCATTATTTGCAAAACGTAATGCAATGCCATATGTTGGATTGCTACCAATTGGTTTGTTTGTTTTTTCTTCAAATGCTGTTGATCGTTCAGGGCGAAAGTCTAAAGATAATTTACTAAAGGTTTTAATAACCACTAACTTGGTATTGTTTCCACCATTGCTACCCTTAATGTCTTATTGGCCACAGTTTATAGGTTCTTTCACTTTCCCTATGATATTTGTTGTGGGTGCTGAAATTATAGGATTTGTATTGTTAATATTCTTTGTAGTTTTCTTGATTTTTGTTGTACGGAGCTACAAGAATGATTTTGATTGGTTTAGTATAGGTAATATAAAGTTGTGTTTAAGAAATGCGTTAATCTACTTATTGTTATTATCTGTAGGTATGGCCATTGCATCGTATATAGGTTTTGTACATCATAATACAATAAATAGATACACAACATTCGTTTTGGTCCTAATATTTTTGGCGATTGGCTTAGGAGTTAGTAGTATTACATTAGGATGGAAACAAAAAATTAGAATATTGTCGTTAAGAATGTTGCAGATGTATAGTTGGAGCTTTAAAACAGTCATTTTGACATGTTTTGTGGCAGGACTATGGATTTATGTTTGGTATATGTTTTCCAACAATGTGGATACACAAATTGCTATTGCGGTTTCAAGAAGTTTATTTGAGATTGTTCATCCTTCAAGTTCTATGTCTTTGTTAAGTTATGAGGACAATAATTCTATTTTTAATTATTTGTTATCGGTTTATGGCTCTTGGTTTAAGCATTATATGACATTACGTTGGTCAGAGATGTTAATTGTGTTTTTCACTATTGCGTATCAGGCTATTGTCGGATTTAGTAAAGATATGAAAACAGTTATTTTTTTGGTTTTTTCAGGTATGATGCTTATATTTTTTTCTGCATTAAGGTTGCTGTATCCATTTTATATAATTTACGAAGATTTATTGACTGTAATTGCAATTGCAGTTTGTGTGAAAATAATTATTGAGTCTGTGCATCGTATTAGTCATGTGTCTTCGCTTTTATTTGTATTTGCTCTATCATGTGTTGTGAGCTTAACTATTGTTTCAAGTACTATGCGAATTCAAAAATCATTCTACATGTATACAGAGATAATGGAGTATGGATGTGACTTTCCTCCAAGTGGTGATACTTGTATGTGTGATGTTTATTATGCAGGTAATAAGTTTGGTGGTACTGGATTTAAGGGAATAATAGAAAGACAATATGGATTAGGATGTATGGAGTCAGTAGAATTGAGGTCAAAGAAGGGTGATATATCTTATTAGACAATAAGATATTAAATTATTAGAAAATTGTATAGTTCCTTGTATAATATTTAAAATGTGTGTGGAGGTATGTTTATGAATATAACTATCGTACTAGTTGCTATTGTGTTTGTATTGATTATTTGGATAATAAGTATCTATAATCGGTTGATTAGTTTAAGAAACAGATACAAGAATGCATATGCACAGATTGATGTACAACTTAAGCGGCGTTATGATTTAATTCCTAATTTAGTTGAAACAGTTAAAACATATATGTCGCATGAGAGAGAAACTTTAGAAGCTGTCATAGATGCAAGAAACAAAGCTTCTAATGCTGGGATAGAAGCAGCCGAGAATCCAGGTGATTCGGCAGCTATATCTAGCTTAATTGGTGCTGAATCAGTACTTAACGGTACAATGGGACGTTTATTTGCATTAGCGGAATCATATCCAGATCTAAAGGCAAATGAAAATATGATGCAGTTAACAGAAGAGCTAAGTTCTACTGAAAATAAGGTTGCTTTTTCTCGTCAGGCATATAATGATGCAGTGATGACATATAATACCGCTTGTGAAACTTTCCCAGGGATGTTGTTTACTACAAGATTTGGTTTTTATCAAGCATGTTTGTTTGAAATAGAGGATGTTGAAGAACGTGTTGCTCCAAAAATTTCGTTTAATTGACTGTATTAGATGTGTAAAAAATTAATTGAACTTACTAGAAAAAATACTTTGATCTAATGGATTTTTTTGCTTTACAAGATGAAGCACGTCGTAAGACTAATTTGTTAGTTTTGTACTATTGCTTGGCTGTATTTGCAATAATATTTTCGGTTTATTTTGTTATTGTATTGATGTTTTTTAATGATTATATTTATTTGCCATATTACTTATATTGGGATACTGGATTGTTTGTATTAGTCATGTGTGCAACATTGTTGGTAGTGGGTATAGGTACTTTGACAAAAGTATTACAATTGAGACAAGGTGGTGCAGTAGTAGCGGAGATGTTAGGTGGTACATTGGTAAACCCTTTTTCTGATGATATAGACCAGCGTAGACTAATAAACGTAGTAGAGGAGATGGCTCTTGCATCTGGTACTCCTGTGCCTCCAGTATATCTTTTAGATAATGAAGAGGGTATCAATGCTTTTGCTGCCGGATTTAACAGTAGTGATGCTGTGATTGGGGTAACCAAAGGTTGTATAAAAAGACTGAATCGAGAGCAATTACAGGGTGTAATCGCTCATGAATTTAGTCATATTATTAATGGTGATATGCGTCTCAATATTAGATTGATTGGTGTTTTGGCTGGTATTATAGCTATAGCAAATATTGGTTACATAATCTTAAGAACTGCTGGGATATCTTCGCGCAGATCACGTGTTAAAGATTCGCGTAGGAATAAAGAAGTTGGTGCAATTATTGTTTTGGGTATTGCTTTAATGATTATAGGTTATCTAGGAGTATTTTTTGCAAAAATTATCAAAAGTGCTGTATCCCGTCAGCGTGAATATCTTGCCGACGCTTCTGCGGTACAGTTTACTAGAAGTTCGAGTGGTTTAGCAGGTGCCCTCAAGGTTATTGGAAAAATATCTGAAGGTTCACAAGTGAGTTCTAAGTATGCTGAGGAGGCCAGCCATCTATTTTTTGCCAATATTACCCAAGGATTTTTTAGTAACATTATGTCTACACATCCTAAGTTGTTGGATCGTATCAAAGTGCTTGAGCCAAGTTTTACTGGCAATTTTGATTCATATGATTTATATGTAAGTTCTGATGATTCATCTTCAAGTTCTATGTTTGTGAATGATAGAAAAAATATAGTTGTAGATACAGATCATGTAATTGATTCTTTAGGATATGCTACTATGGATCATTTGGAATATGCATCTGGTGTTTTACAGGCAATTCCTATTGAAATAAGTAATGCTGTTCATGAACCCTTTAGTTCTTGTGTAGTTGTTTATAGTCTATTACTAGACACGGATCTGCAGTTGCGTAGTCGTCAATTAGACTATTTGTGCCAACATTTAGATACTCATACTTATGATCTTGTTGTGAAATTTTCTAATATACTTGAAGATGCAGATGATCGGATTCGTTTACCTATTATTGAAATTGTTCTTGCTGCGTTAAGGCAGCTATCTGCAGACCAATATGATGTTTTCCAGCAGCACGTTGATAATCTTATTCATATGGATGATCATGTTAGTTGGTTTGAGTATTCTTTGTATAGTGTGATAAGGCGAAATCTTAAGAATGTATTTCATAGTAACTCTACGAACACTAAACCAATTAAATCATTAAGATATGTGAGAAACGAATGTTGTATATTATTGTCTGCTCTTGTACAAGCTGGTCATTTGACAGATGAAACACAACGCTTGAATGCTTTTAGTGAAGGTATGAATGTTCTTTTTGGTAATGAGCAATCAGATCAATATGTTGGTGACATAGTTTTGGATCATCTTGATCGATCTTTAGATGTGTTATCAGAAGCTTTACCTGCAATAAAACGGAAGATCGTTAAGGCATGTATTACTTGTGTGTCGTCAGATCAAGAGATAACGGTTGAGGAATCAGAGATGTTGCGTGCAGTTGTTAATGCATTAGGTTGTCCTTTGTCACCACTTATATAAATTTACAACATTATATTGGGGGAATTTGCTCATATAAGTAATTTGACTCGTTCAATATTTGCTGATGATTACTATATAATGATATATCATTGATAGTGGATATTTTAAGTGCCGATGAACAATATTATTGATTATTCTGTTACGTCAATTGCTCAAGCTATTAGGAGTGGGCAGGTTTCTTCTAAGGAAGTTGTTTTGGCTTCTTTAGAGCGAATACAAGAAGTTAACAATAAAATTAATGCTGTTGTGCAGATTCCTATTGAAAGTGCATTGCGGGATGCAGATTTGGCTGACAGAAAACAAAGTGCTGGTGAAGTATTAGGCATTTTACATGGTGTACCTTTTACAGTGAAAGACAACTTAGAAACTAAGAATGTAGTTTGTGCTTGTGGTACAGAAGGATTGTCTGAGTATATGCCAAAATCTGATGCAGAGGTGGTTGCTAAGATGAAAGCTGCTGGCGGTATATTTGTAGGTAAAACTAATGTGCCAGAATTAGGTATGGGATATGAAACTGATAATTTAGTTTATGGTAGGACTAATAATCCATATGATTTGACTAGAACTAGCGGAGGAAGCAGTGGAGGAGAGGCAGCTATTATAGCTAGTGGAGGATCTGGGATTGGAATTTGTACTGATGGTGGTGGTAGTGCTAGATGGCCAGCACATTGTTGTGGTTTAGTGGGGTTTAAGCCCACTACAGGGCGTACTCCTAAAATGGGTCATGTGCCGCCTCCTGGTGGTATTTTAAATTCATTGTGGCAGATAAGCTTAATTGCTCGTCATGTGGAAGATATATCAATGACTCTTCCTCTAATATGTGGATCAGATTTGACATTTTCTACTACATCACTTAATAAGGGAGATATTAGCAAACATGCTTCCATTAGTCAATTACGTGTTGCTTATTATATTGATAATGGTATCGTTGCTCCAAATGCTAATATAATAAATGCTATTCATTTGTGTATCAATAAGCTTGAGGAAAATGTATCTTGTATTGATAAGATCATACCTACTGGTGTTCAAAATTCACATAAATTGTATCATCGGTTGATGAGTGCTGACGGTGGAGTAGGAATTAGGAAGTTGTTAAAAAGTTGGGGTACTAAGAATATACATCAATATACAGTAAGCACTCTTGAATGTCACATAGGTAAGGAAGTTAATGATGCAAATAAGAAGCAATTAATGAAAGACTGGGATGATTTTAGAAGTGAAATGAATAAATTTATGGAACAATATGATGTGATAATATGTCCTGTGAGTACAAGTACAGCAGTGAAACATGGTGATACTTATCGTGATCAAAAGTTTCCAGGTTTTGCGGATATGTTTAGTTATGTTATGACATTTAATTTGTTAGGTTGGCCATGTGGTACAGTAAGAGTTGGTACATCAGATAATGGATTGCCGATAGGCGTTCAAGTTGTAGGACGACCATGGCAAGAAGGCACTGTACTAAGTGTGTTGCGTTATTTGGAGAATATGAAAGGTTGGGAAAAACCTAGTTTATGACTATAGTGTCAATTATTTCTTATTAGTTATCAATAATAACTATGTGTAATGTGCCAGGTCCATGTATGCCAAGTGTCAGTGTTTGTGTTATATCAGATGTGCGACTTGGTCCTGTTATAATGTTGCAATTACTAGATCTTGTAACATTATCAGATTTATCACTGAGATAGCTTCCCATGGTTGGGTAGATTTGATTGCTGGTTATTAACGCAACATGTATAGGAACTAATAGTGAACATAATCGTCCTTGACCGGCTTGACTTTCAAGAATAATACTGCCAGTATCAGCTAATCCAGCACTACATCCTGTGATTCCAATACAAGCTTGTTCAAGATGTTTATATGTCGACTGTCTCTTTTCTCTGTCTTGTGGAATATAATTGTTACAATGTTCATATTTCAAATTCTTTAAAATAGTATTGAAGTTTGGTATTGGCAACCATTTGTCATCCCATGACATGTATTTTTTATTAGGTTGATCGCTAAGTAAATTAAGTATTGTGTCCATAGCAATTTCATGATCATTTACAAGATGTGTGTGACATTTGACAGCATTTGCTTCATGGACAAATTGTTTTATGAGAGTTGCTCTGTTTGTTATATTACCTAATTTGTTTTTTATAGGAAGAGAATTTATTGTAGGTAGATCATTTAGATTGATAGATCTCCTGACTGTTTTCACAAATTGGTTACGTTGCATGATTATTTATTCCTTGTTACTAGACCACATTTGTCGGAATGATTTTTGGGCAAGCGCTGGAAAATCGCGTTGGTTGGTCCAATTTTTTAATGGTCCAGGTAATTTTGTGATCCATCCTTTTTGGGAAAATCTATTGGTTATTGTTTGCGCTAATTGTAAGAATATTTGGAATAAAATTGGATTACATATTGTTACTGCATATATCCATTGGGAGATTTGCATCCAAAGAGGTGCTGATCCTTTTTGAATATTTTGTGTTCTTAGTTTAATCAATAAGCTAGGTAAATCTATATCAACGGGACATACTTCTTTGCATGCTCCACATAGGCTGCTTGCATGTGGAAGAGGATCGAAATGGTTTCCAAAAAGTAATGGGCTGAGTATAGATCCTACTGGTCCTGGATATACACTACCATAAGCATGTCCTCCAATTGATTGGAAAACTGGACAAGCATTTAGGCAAGCACCACATCTGATGCAGTATAGGATTTCTGAAAGAGAACTTGCTAAAATATTACTTCTGCCGTTGTCTATAATTATTATATGTAGTTCATCAGGACCATCTAATTCATTAGTACGTTTAGGTCCAGTAATGATGTTATTATAAACAGTCAACTTCTGACCGGTTGCACTTCTGGCTAGTAATTGGAGCATCGTATTAAGATCTGTAAGTGTTGGCACTATTCTTTCCATGCCCATGATTGCTACATGTATGCGAGGGGTTGTGCTAATTAGGCGTCCATTTCCTTCGTTGGTTACTAGACATATAGATCCAGATTCTGCCACTCCGAAATTTACTCCACTAATTCCCATGTCGGCATTTAGGAAAATATGTCGCATATGTTCTCGTGCAATTGTATTCAGTTCGGACGGATCAGTTGTAAATGGGACATTAAGGTTTTCATTAAAAATAGTGCCAACATCTTCACGTGTCATGTGTAAAACTGGTGCGATTATATGAGAAGGGCGGTCATTACTTAGCTGTACAATGAATTCGCCTAAATCAGTTTCTACTACTTCAATGTTAGCATGACCTAGCGAATCGTTTAGATCAATTTCCTCAGTAAGCATAGATTTGGATTTAGCAATTAGTTTGACGTTATGTCGTACTGCAAGTTGATGAATGTAATTATTACATTCATCTGCATCTTTAGCCCAAAATATTTTGCCTCCTAATGTTTCTACATTATCTGCAAATTGTTCAAGATACAGATCTAATTTGCTTAGAGTATTAGCTCTTACTTGACGTGCTAGCTGACGAGTCATTTCCATATCTTGGAATTCAGCCATAGCATTAGCTCTGTTTATATATTTGGCTTTTGCACCTGCACTTATTGCTAATTGTTTTTCAGGATGGGATAGAGCGTTATCTATACGATCGTAAAAGGTTAGTTTAGTTACAGTCATCAATAATTTCAGCTATATGTTTTACTTTTATGTTAATGCCTTTTCTTCTTAGTCCACCTTGCATGTGAATAATACATCCTAAATCGTTGGCTATAAGTACGTTGGCACCTGAGTCTATAACATGACTCATTTTCTTGTTTAGCATTGATTCGGATATCTTGTTCATGTTAATGGAAAACAATCCTCCGAATCCACAGCATTCTTCAGCACAATCTAATTCAACTTGTTTTAAAGATTGTGTGTTGTTTAGCAAGATAGATGGTTGTCTCTTTATATTTAAGTTGCGTAATCCATGACAACATGGATGATATGCTGCACATCCAGTGTAGTGTGCACCTACGTCTTCAACTTTGAGATAATCAACTAGGAATTGAGTGAATTCAAATGTTCGTTTTGACAGTTGTTCTGCTTTTGTTTTGTAAATAGGGTCATGTTTTAATATTTCAGGATATTGATGCACTATCATATCTGTACATGAACCGGAAGGAATTACTACAGGCCCAGTAGTTTTCGAAAAAACATCTATTGTGTGTCGTGCCATTGTTCTGGCTTGTTTAATAAAACCTGCATTAAATGCGGGTTGTCCGCAACATGTTTGACTATTTTGGAATTGCACTTCACATTGATGTCGATTCAATATATTTTTGACTGACATGCCTATGTTTGGAGCAATAGCATCAATCATACAAGTGACTAATAGTTGTACAATTTGTTGTGTTTTGCTCATTGGTTATCTTAGTATCTTGAATAAAATGATATTATGGAGATGTATTTGCAATTTAATAAATGCTATGTTGGCTATCTAAGTTTGCATAGTATATACTGAATGTACTTAGTAGGGTTAGTGGAATAAATGATTTTATTTTAATTTGATTGTGGAATAATTGTCTAAATAGTTAATTAAATTAAAGGTGTACTAATGGATTTTAATCAAAGTGTTATTTTAATTACTGGATCTTCAAGAGGAATTGGTCGAGCTGTTGCACATGCGTTTTCTCAAAAAGGTGCTAGAGTTGCAGTACATTTCAATAAGTGTGACAGAGAAGCCCAAGATACACTCAAAATGCTTGACGGTATAGGTCATGGAATTTTTAGTGCTGATATTACTAAACCTGATCAAGCTCAGAATTTAGTATTGGATGTAATCAATGAAATGGGTGAGCTGTCTATATTAGTCAATAATGCAGGCATTTATGAAACCAATTCAATTGCAGATGTGAGCTATAGTTTTTGGCAAAAGAATTGGCATGATACACTAGGAGTAAATCTTGTTGGTGCATCAAATGTTACCTATTCAGCTGTTGAACACATGATGAAGTTGCATCGAGGGAAGATTATAAATATTTCGTCGAGAGGAGCGTTTAGAGGTGAGCCTAATGCGCCCGCTTATGCTGCAAGCAAAGCTGGCCTCAATGCTTTTAGCCAGTCTATGGCACAGGCGTTAGCTCCACATAATATATTTGTTTACGTTGTAGCACCTGGTTTTGTTGATACTGACATGGCATTCGATGTGTTATCTAGCTCTGAAGGAGAATCAATACGAAAACAGAGTCCATTGGGTAGAATTGCATTACCAGAGGAAGTTGCTAATACAGTCGTGTTTCTTGCGTCTGAAGGTACTGATTACCTCACAGGTTGTATATTAGATGTGAATGGGGCTTCTTATTTAAGAAGTTAAAGAAGGTACTAGAGAATATTTATATATATATATGTTACGCAATTTCAATAATATAATATCTCGATTTATATTGTTTGCCTTTAATAGAAAAATAATCTGGTCCGTACTATTACTCATAGGATGGTATTTTCACGCTAAGCTTTACACTGTGCATGGACCTTTTCTTAGATTGAGTGATTGGGAAGTAAGACCGTCGTGGGCATTGTGGGTACAGAATATGCGGTGGTTTGTACGAATAATGGGTGTAATTAGCTTCTTGTATTTAATGATGTTAGAAATTCAGTATGCATCATTAAGTAAAATTTTAAAAAAAACCGTTGATAAGACTGTTTCGTTGTATGTTCTATTAGTTGTGTTGGGTCTGATATCAGGATTTGATTTTTTTATGCCAGGTTATTTGCGAGCAACTGATGATGCTGAATCGTATACAACTTTAGCTTGGTTAATTCGTGACAGTCTCATGAGGGGTAGTTTGCCCATATGGTCAAACTGGGGTGACATGGGTTTTCCTTTGATGCAATTCTATAGTCCTTTGTATTCCACATTTATTGCAGTAATAAGTTTTGTAACTGATAATGTGTGGAATGCAGTTAAAATATTGCATATCATTTTGCATATTTTGTCTTTATTTGCTATCTATTATTATGTTAGTAATTTGACTAAATCAAAATATGCTGGATTAGTATCTAGTTTTGCTTTGGGATTTGCTTTTTATCGTTATCATGTGTTTTTTTATGTGGGAGTTTTAAATATGGCTCCTACATTTGTTCTATTTCCGATGCAATTATATCTGGTTGATAGATTCTTAGATATCAACAAGAATGTGCGCATTGGTATCAAGCTGGCGATTATTAGTGCAATTGGTTTGTTGTGCCATGCATATTTTGGTGGTTATAGTGGATTGTTTGTCGGATTGTATGTGGTACTGCGTGTGTTTACATTGCCTTTATTGAATAGTAGTTTGAAAGTTAGGATAGGGACAATCTCAAAATTGTATTTTTGGCTGTTTATGGGAATGCTTGCTTCATTGTTTTATACCTTACCTGCACTGTTAGAGAGTCATTTGTCAACTGTTCAAGAGTGGGTTGTAGATGATTTTTTGCTTCCACCTATGAGTTTAACGGATGTTCTTACTTTTGATGGTAGTCAAGGTGGTAATGGATGGTGGGGAGGATATATAGGTTTAAGTGTTGTTAGTATATCGTTGATCGGATACTCTTGGGTAATTATAAAGAGACGCTCATATGGTATTGCCCCATTACTCATCTTATTAGTGACTTTTTTTCTAGCTTTAGCACCTTATTACATAGATTTTTTTGAGATATTTAATAGTTTTCCAGGAGGTAGAATTGTATTTTTATTTCACTCTCCAGGTGATTATCTGGTTTATGTGGTAATTATGGCATCTGTGGGGGTTGGTATGTGTATGTCGGAAATACAAAATTTTATAGAGAATTTGACTATAAGAAAAACTATAACAACTTTTTTATTTATACGTGATTTTCGTTACTGCGAGAGAATCCTGTTTGTTTTATGTATGTTGATTGCATTGGACATGTTTAGATTTAGTCTGTTTGTGAATTACATGATTCCTGAAACTAAGTATGGAAGTCCAGAGAACAGGGTTTTGGTTCATGAATGGTTGAATGATAATGCTGACAAAATAGATGGTCGAGTGCTTGATATAAATCAGAGTGATATTGTTTGGCATATTCCTATGATTGCCAGTTTGCCAACCTATGTTACCAATGGTAATTCTTCTAGATATTCAGCATCATTTGTAGTGGGTTTGCGGAGATTTGATCCTGTAGAATTATTTGATGTAGGTTTTGATTTAATGAGCATTGCAAATACTAGTATAGTGGTTGTTGATGCACCTTCAGTATTAGAAAGTTTTCCTGGTGCTATCTCTATTGATGATGATGCCGTGATTGTTCCTCATACAAGTGGAATGGCAATGATAGCTAGTAATAGATTAAAACAAGTTGATATAGAAGTGGATTTTTTGGATATGGAGCAATCTTATATGTTAGATCACACTCCTTATTCTTTATTAGCGAATCAAATGGAAATAAACTATTCTACATTTACGTCAGATTTTTTGCCGGTAACTATGTTGATTGAATCAATGTTGAGTGTGAAAGAAAATGTACCGTTAGCAATGGACATATATGACCATCAAATGGAATCTCAATATGTAAAAATGCAATATAGTCTTTCATCAGCAGCTTATCTGCAACTAAGTTATTCTTATTATCCATTTTTGCGTGTGTTGCTTGATGGTGAACCAGTTAACATCTTTCCTACTGCTTTTGGCTTGATAGGACTAGAATCTCCAGAAGGTGTTCATACTATTGAAATAGTGCCATATTTGTCGCCTCTTCGAGTTTTTGTTGGTATAGTAAATGTATGTACAATCTTTGTTTTAATAGTCTTGTGGTTATGGTTACCGCGACGTAATAGTAATAATGATCATATAAATTTATTGTGTAATGCAAAAAAGTGATCTGAAAATTAACTGGCTCTTATATGTCTTGCCTATTTTGGCAATTATTGGATTGATTTTTGCCTATGTTCATGCAGGATTGTATACGATTTATGGTCCTTTTATGAATGTGCGTGATTGGGATAATCCTCCTTATTGGGCAACAATACTTCAAAAATTTCGATGGTTTTTTAGGTTAGTTGGTATTGTTAGTATTGTTGGTTTAGTGGTTATGGAAATTAGATTTTTACTAGTTAGTAAAATGTTGGTTAGTTATATTAATTTGCGTTTTGGTCTTCGCGTGATTTTGTTTATGATAGGGATTTTGTCTGGCATGTATTTTTTGATGCCAGGGTATATTACAGCTGCAACAGATGGTATTTACTATACAACTTTGGCTTGGTTAGTGAAAGATAGTATCGCTAATGCTCAATTTCCAATGTGGTCCAATTTGGGTGATATGGGTTTTCCATTAATGCAGTTTTATAGCCCATTATTTTTTGTTGCAGTAGGGTTGGTTAATTTTGTGATTCCTGACATTTTTGAGAGTGTTAAATTGGTATTTTTAGTTATTCATGTGTTGTCAGTTTTTGCAATGTATAAATATGTTTATAATCTTACTAATTCTAAATGTGCCGGATTAGTTGCTGCTTTTACTTATGGATTTGCATATTATCGATATCATCTGATCATATATGTGAATAAATTTACCATGGCTCCTACTTTTCTCTTTTTGCCTTTGCAGTTGTATTTAGTTGATCGGATTATTGATGGTGAGTATGTACGGAGGTTTGGAGTTAACTTGGCTTTTGTGATTGCATTTGGTTTAATGAGTCACATATTTTTTGGTGGATATAGCGTGATTTTTGTCGTGATTTATAGTTTGGTGCGTTTGTTAAGTAGAAAACAGCATGCTTTCGTAATATCAAACATTCTTACTATATTACCTGATATCAAAATATTGATTATATGGATTGTGTTGGGAATAATGGTATCGTTGCCATTTACTTTGCCATCTCTTGTTGAAGCGGATTTAACTGTAATACCACAGTGGTATGAAAACGGTTTTTTTGCTATGCCAGTTGAGATAGACACAACACCATGGCTTGCAACATTTACTTTTGATGGTAGCCAGGGCTCAGGATGGATTTATGGTTATGTGGGTATCACCATTGTAGTGTTTGCGTTGTTAGGTGGTATCCTTGCTATTGTTAGAGGTGAATTTAGATACATTGCTATTATATTTCTTTTGATATTAGGTATGTTTTTGGCACTTGGACCTATTGCTTTTTTTCTGAGTGCTCAAGGTCAATATCTTATTTATGTTGTAATTGTTGGTTCAGCAGGAGTTGGTTTGTTTAGTTTTGAGCTTCTATATATATATAATAGATTCGTTAAGAAAAATTCCAATCATTGGATAATCAACTATTATGGTCCATTATTAGTTTCAGCAATAGTATGTGGATTTATTGCAGTTGATATGTTGCGTTTTCAATTATTTGTTAATTATTTGGTTCCTTATACACCTTACGGTAGTCCAGAGAATAGAATAGAAGTACACCAACAATTATTGAAAAATGGATTTGGGGGTACTGGTAGGGTATTAGATCCTTCTCAGCCAGAGAACGGTTGGCAGATTCCTATGATAACGGGTTTGCCAGGATATGAAAATAATGGGGATTCATCTGTATTTTCGGCTTCATTTGTAAGGAACTTGCGACCTAGCAATCCAAATCCTAATAACATAATTCCTTATTCGATAGATGAGTTATTAGGTGATGCAAATGACTTGTTGCTTATAGCTAATACAGATTGGGTCATTTCTGATGAACCGTCAAAGAAGATGCTACAAGATTATCCAAAAGCAATTGTTACAGATGCCGGTACAGCAATGATAGAGACAGATGTAGGTTTGCCAATGTTAGTAAGTCACAGTACTAATAGTGTTGCAATGCAGACACAATTTGCTGTTCTGGCACGTGAGATGAACATTGATCAAGAAACAGGAGTAGCTGATTTTATTCCTGTATTGGATCATAATTTGTTGGATAAATTTAAAGATAATTTTGAGAACAATATTGCAATTGATATTAAGAATCATGTTATGAAGGCACAACATGTAAGTATTGATTATTATTTGTCTTCTACAGCTTATGTTCAACTTAGTTACGCATATTATCCTTACTTACATGTAATGATAGATGGAGAACAAACGGAAAAATTCCCGACAGCTTTTGGGCTAATTGGTATAGTTGCACCTAAAGGGGTTCATACGATTGAAATCGTACCATATTTATCGCCATTACGTCAGGTAACTATATTTGTTAGTGTAGCAACGTTTTTGTTATTAGCAATAACATATCTAATTGACAATACGAATATTATAAGAGGATCAATAACTTTATCTAAGATAGATAGTTAATATTTATAAGTGATATGAATAACAAATTGTCTTTTCAATCTATCCAAAACTATTTGCAGCAACATGTTGATGAAAGACCAAGAGAAATGCAAATTATGGAGGATTATGCTAGTAAGCGCAAATTTCCTATTATTGGTCCTGTGGCTGGTAGTTATTGTTATCAGATTGCTCGTATGATTAGAGCCACTAATGTGTTTGAATTAGGTTCAGGATATGGTTATTCTACTGCGTGGTTTGCTAGAGCAGTGAAAGAGAATGGGGGTGGTACAGTGCATCATGTAGTATGGGATACTGACTTATCGAACAAGGCTAAGATACATTTAGAACGTCTTGGTTATAAAGATATAGTCAAATATCATGTTGGAGAAGCCATTGATACATTAGAGAATAATAGAGGGCCTTATGACTTAATATTTAATGATATCGAAAAAGACTCTTATCCGTTATCATTTCAAGTTATTGAACAATGCATTAAGTTGGGTGGTGTGTTAATTGTAGACAATATGTTCTTAAATGGTCGAATAATCAATGATGAAGTGCAAGATGCTAGTGTTGAGGGTGTCAGAGAAATGCTTAAGTTAATTCATAATAGTCACAAGTGGATTTCTTCAATAGTGCCAATTAGAGATGGTTTACTTGTTGCGTATCGTATATGTTCATAATAACTGATGGTGCTATAATTTGACTGTGTCAGTTCCCCTAAATATATCAGAGTGGGATGATTTTGTTGCTAGTTTTGAGCAGAGGCATCCTGAAAATTCATTTAGTACTCATAATGCTCATATTTTACAGACTTCTGCTTGGGCTAATTTGAAATGCGAGTTTGGTTGGTCAGCTACTAGGGTAGTAGCACGATTACAGGGAAAAGCAGTGGCTGGAGCTCAGATGTTGTTTAGACCCTTACCTTTGGGGTTAGGTACTATTGCATATGTCCCTAAAGGGCCTTTAGTGAATTGGTCTGATTCTGCTCAGAGTAGTTATTTATTGTCTTTGTGTGATGAAATTGCTAGAGCGAACAGGGCTTGGTTTATGATCATAGAGCCAGATTTAGTTTATAGTAAATCATCCGGTATTATTTTGGAAAAACTCGGTCTGCTTCCCAGTAAAGAATCTATTCAACCTACAAGGACCATCGTTATCAATCTAAATCAAGATTTAGAAACTATATTATCAAATATGAAACAAAAAACACGTTACAACATTCGTTTATCTCAGAGAAAAGGCGTTAGTGTCCGAATAGCGACTCCAGCTACTATAAATGATGATTTGTTCAAGTATCAAAGTTTGCTTGAGACAACAAGTCAACGTAACAATTTTGGAGTACATTCGTCCAAGTATTATAAGAGTGTTTATGATTTGTTTGCACCTTCTGGTCAGGTTGCATTACTTATAGCTGAGTATAATGGTAAACCTTTGGCATCTTTAATGATTTTTGCATATGGGGGACGAGCTTGGTATTTTTATGGATCATCGTCCGGTGATGAAAGGAATCGTATGCCAACTTATGCTTTACAATGGGCTGCAATAGGTTGGGCTAAGGAAAAAGGTTGTCATAGTTATGATCTTTGGGGTGTTCCTAACGAGGATTTGGATGTTTTGGAGTCTGAATTTGCTGATAGACAGGACGGTTTATGGCCAGTGTATAGATTTAAAAGAGGTTTTGGAGGTAAATTGTATCGCAGTGTTGGTGCTTGGGAAAAAATTTATTCTCCCTGGGCTCATCGTTTATATCGACGTTTGAAGGTAAAGAGGTCTGGAGCGTAGCGATGCAAATTACAAATCGGTTTGTTTATAATAAAGATGAATGGAATCAAATTTTGTTGCAATTGTGTGGTAATCAAATATTACAATCATGGGAATGGGGTGAGTTCAAATCTTGCTATGATTGGACGCCACAACGTATTATTTGGTGTGACGATGGTGACTGCAAAGCAGCTGCTCAAATTCTCACTCGCAATAAGACTTTTTTAGGAATAAATTTTAAGATTATGTATGTTCCGAGAGGTCCTGTATTGGATTGGAATGATAAGTATTTACTAGAAATAGTATTGAATGATTTACGTGATTTAGCAATTTATGAAGATGCTGTTTTTGTAAAAGTAGATCCATATGTTACAGTTGGTCGTAGTATTTATTCCTATGATCAAGTTGATTTAGATAGCATTGGTGACATTGTTACACAACAATTTGAGCAAAGTGGTTGGCAAAAATCAAATCAGCAAATTCAGTTTCGTAATACGATGGTCTTGGATCTAGATGTAGATACAAACGATTTGTTGTTATCATTTAGTCAAAAAACTCGATACAATATTCGTTTGGCTACTCGTAAAGGTTTAGTGGTACGAAATGGTACGATTAAAGAATTAGATTTATTGTATGATTTGTATAAACTGACTTCTAATCGTAATGGTTTTGCAATTCGTTCACGGTCATATTATGTAGATTTATGGAAGTCTTTAATTCAATCAGGTATGGCACAGTCTCTAATTGTAGAGCATGATGGAGAATTTGTTGGTGCAGTTGTTTTATCTATATTTGGTGGGTGTGCAACTTACATGTATGGTATGTCTAGTGGATCTCATACTGAAAAGATGCCAAATTATTTGTTACAGTGGGAAGCGATTTTGAGGGCAAAAGAATTAGAGTGCAAATTTTATGATTTTTGGGGTGTGCCAGATTTCTTTGTTGAAGATGATCCTCTATGGGGTGTTTGGAGATTTAAATCAGGATTTAGAGGAGATGTAATTTATACTACAGGGGCATGGGATTTTGTATGTAAATGGTTGCTGTATTGGCTGTATACAAATATAGTCCCAAGAATATTTTCATTCATTCGTATGAGAAATAGTTGACGAATTTATTAATAAGGTTTTTTCTGGATTTTTGTAATAATTAAGCTTGAGCCTTTGTTAGGCCTTGGAAATTCCAGTATGGTACTTAAATTAATGTTCAACTCGTTAACAGTTGCATTATCTTTTGGACTATCAATAATAATAACGTAGTTTTTATTATTGATAGTGTTTAAATAGGATTCAAGTTTGTCAGGAGGTGTCCATACAGGGGTAATTGGTGAATTGGGTGGTAGGTATGTATTTAAACGTTGCTGGCCTCCTAGATCTAAAGTAATTAACAGTATATTTTCAGGTGATTGTTGATAGTATTTAGCTATCTCTTGAAAACCGTATCCAGAAGGCCATCCAGTGACATATTCCCATTTGTCTCTGTCAGGAAGTTGTAGTTGGTGAGGTTCATTCCAGGATATAGTTATGAACTGATAGGCAGGGTACAAACTTATCCCAAATATTGTAACTAACAAAAAATTAAAGTTTTTTGTCATAGATTGCCATGATTTCCATGCTGTGGCTATACCCATAGACATTAAGATTACCATTTGCGTAGCATATGGAAGAATGAATCTTGCTTCTAAGAAACCGGGGTTAGTTGTTATTATGACAGCCACTAAGCCTATTAATATGGTTATACCAATATATATACTGACTCTAGTATGTTTCCATATTGCTAGAGGTATTAAGATGAGTCCACCATACCATACTGAAGGAGTAAAAAGCGTCGTAAAGTAATTCCATAATATAGGAGCAGAAGTAATTGCTTGCTGCCACATATCGATAGGTCTGATACTGGTTTTTTTGTATAACAAATCTATACCCATGTCTGAGTTACCAATGAATTTCAGGATTATTATGACAGGAGTTAATAGTATTATTCCTAAAATATATGCATGTGCAGATGCGATAAAATGTTTCTTGTCTGATCTATTTAGAATGGCTGCTGCTATGAACGGAACAGGTAGAAATACAACAAATGATATTTTGGACAGCATTCCAGCAGCGATTGTCATTCCAACTATAATTTTGTTTTTTAACAAATATGGCTTGTAAGACAATTTGGTGCTTGACCACAAAAGCAATATGCTGCAGGTGGACATATAGGGATCGGCTAGGTACATTCTTTCAAAAAATGATATGTAAGGTAGCAATACGTATAAGATGCCGGATATGATAGATGCTTGTTTGGAATGTAATTGGTATGCTATAGATATTGTTGTTATAAATCCTATAACAGTGACCATTATAGTAGATGCACGTGCGATCCAGAGACTACTATTAAATGGCCAAAATAGAGATGTCCAAATTATATTGAAAAGACGTCCGTCGGATGCCGCATGAAAAGGTTGAATTTCCCAAACTAACCTAGCCCACCATATGTGGGCTGCCTCATCGAGGAATACTGCTAAAGCTTCTAGATTGTGTAATCTAGTCCACCAGTAAATCCAAATGGCTACAATTAAAAAGATTTTCTTTTTTATTATATTTTCCATTCACTGATTATTCCTGATAATAGAGCTGTTCTGTTAGAGACACTATTTAGTAGTAGATGTTCTTTTGAGGTATGGGCACCATCACCTAGAGGTCCTAGTCCATCCAATATAGGAACTTTATAATTGGCAATTATGTTGGCGTCTGACCCTCCTCCTGTTGATCCTTCCTTAAGCATTATTCCTAGATTTTTTGCAATTTGAGAGGCTTGTTTGAATGCAGCTGAAATTTCTGGTGTTTTAGGCATTGGATCTCTTTCTATACCACCAGTGATGAGAATTTTACTACCAGGTACATTTGATTTGAGATTGTCAATTATATTTGTAATTTTATTTGCTTCTACAATATTTCTTATACGTACATCTACTGCAATTTGACATTCCTCTGGTATTACGTTAGGACGTGATCCACCTTTGATTTCTCCTATATTTATAGTGGTACCTGTTTCATAGTTGGTTAAATTTTGCAGGCAAATTATTTGATGTGCCATTTCTTCAATAGCATTTATGCCCTCTTCATGAGCTGCACCTGCATGTGCTGATTTGCCTTTAGTGGTGATTGTGAATCTCATGACTCCTTTACGAGAAGTTTTGAGTTCTCCTTGTGAGAGTGCGGGCTCCATACATAAAACTAGATTAGCAGTTTTGCCGAAATGTTTTATTAATGGTCTTGATGAGTTTGAACCTATTTCTTCATCAGATGTAAGTAAAAGTGTGATTGGTGTGTTAGGCCAACGATTGTGTTTTTGTAGAATTTGTAAGGCAAAAACAACTTGTACTAGGCTTGATTTCATGTCGATGATTCCTGGTCCATGCATTTTACCTTTATTGATGCGTATAGGGTTGTCGTTGATTGCGCCTATTGGATGTACTGTATCCATATGACAAAGCACTACAATTCCTCCAGTCGTATTACCTTGTTCATCTGGCCAGGAAGCTACTATATTATTGCCTGCTATCTGTTGATAATCAATAGTAATTTCCGGATTAAGAGGTGAAATGATTTCTATCATTTTGTCACCTAATTGATCAATAGATTGTTTGTCAGTTGATGGGGACTCTATCGATACTAGTTCTTCAATCATGACTTGCATTTGAGATATTTGTGTCTCAAATATTGCTGATGGAATTGGATTCATAAGTTGATTTTACCTTTGTATGTTAGATTGCAATAAGTTTAATGTTTTATTTTCGTTTCTACAATAAATTAGAGTTGACGATAGTATATACCTGTTATACACTTTTTGTTTCATTATTATTTTTTAATAAGCAATATAAATTTAGTGTGATTGTCTGATGTTTTCTAACTTGGTTTACAGTGGGTTTGTTGACAATGAAGAAAAATAATAGTCGATATTTAATCAAAAACTATTCTGCTGTGAGATTGATTGTCACAGTTTATGTGGTAATTTGTATCTTGGTTACTGCTTGTGCAGGTCCTTCATCAACTTCTACAAGTGACACATCTGAGTCAAAGATAGAATCAACTAAAGTATCTGATATGTTGGAACCAACTGAGGTAGTTGTTCCTGTAGTTGAGCCTACAGTTGTTTCATCTGTTGAAGAAGAACCAGTAGAAGAAGCTGCACCAGTAGTTGAGACTATTGCTGAAGTACTTTTAACAGTATTGACTGGCAGAGTTGACTACATGTTACCTGATACAGAAGATTGGCAGCAGGCTCTTGGAGAAGAGATACCTTTACAGATAGGTACGCAACTACGAGCCTATCAACTATCATCAGCACGTTTGGATCTAGCAGATGGATCAAAAGTGCTGATGAAACCTGTATCTAAAATAGGTATGACTACTTATGTTCATGAGCCTGAAACACCAGTAACACAGGCTTTTGTGGATATTCCAGAGGGCGAGGCTGCTTTTGATGTGAATGGTCCTTTGGCAGGTGAAGATTCATCATTCTTAGTCAAAATGCCTACAGGTGTGTTTTCTGTAAATCCAGAGTCAGATGAAACTGAAAAATCTGTTGTAGAAACACCAGAGGAGCAGCCAGAACCTGAGGATGCAGAAGCTGCTGCAGAAAATCCAGTAATTGCATCTACAGAGGAAGAACTTAATTTAGCTGATGTGACTCTTAACGTTCTTTCTGGACGGGTGGATTTCTTGTTACCAGGTGCTGATGATTGGCAGTTGGCAGATGGAGAAGCCTTTAGTATTGATTTAGGGACTGAGGTCAGAACTTACCAGCTTTCTATGGCTCGTTTGGATTTAGCAGACGGATCAAAGATTATGATGAAACCGACTTCAAAAGTATCGGTTACAAGTTATTTGCATGAACCAGCAACACCAGTAACACAAGCTTATGTTTCAGTTCCAGAAGGTGAAGCAGCTTTTGATGTGAATGGTCCTTTGGCAGGAGCAGATTCAACATTTATGGTAGAGATGCCTACAGGTGTTTTCTCTGTGACAGGTACTTCCTTTACAGTAAATGCAGGAAATACCGATCAACCTTCTCAAATCAATTTGTTGGAAGGTAAAGTAGTAGCTGGTGCAACCATACAAAATACAGTGACTGGTGAGCTTGAGGCCATGTTTTTTGAGATGGAAGCTGGTGAAGATGGTGCTGCTATGAACTTTATGTCTTCTGAACAGGCTGCTGAAATCGTCTTAGAGAGTGGACAAGATACGGATGTACAACAGCAGGTAGCTGCTATGAGCATTATCACTTCACAAGGCAATGATGGTATTGAAGTAGCTGCTGAATCTGGATTAGCAGCAGCCGTGGAGCAGGGTCTGGAAAGTGGAACTGTGAGCGTGATATCTGAGGAACAACTTCAGGTTGTAGAGGATGCTGTTCAAGAAGGTGTTCTATCTGAAACAACTCCAATAGTAATTGTATCAGATGAATTGGCTGAAGTTTTGTCATCCGAGCCAGGTGAGGATAGTATTTTAACAGGTACAGGTGTTGAGATTAAAACTGCTGTTGAGGCACTTACAGGAGATGATACGGCATCTAGAGAAGGTGTTATTGATAGTGCGTTACAAAGTTTTACTGATTCGTTTGAAGGACTACAGCCTACTGTAGTTACTGATGCGAAAGGTAATACTGTGAAGATCATGCCCCCTGACATTACTATCAATGCAGATGGAACGGCTAATGTGGAACCGGGTAAATTAGTGGATGAGAATGGTGATCCGTTAAGTTCAGAGGTTTTAACTGTAGTGTCTGAAAGTAATGTCACAGTTTTTGATCCTATATCTGGTGAAGTTACTGAATTAGATATAACAGATGCTTTGGCTTTGCCAACTGCTGATCCTCTTGCTACAGCGGATCAGCGTGCCAATTTGTTAGGTGCTGAACTTTTTGAAGGACCACAACAGGCAGATTCGGATAATGGTCAGGTAATGTTTATAGCTGGGAGCACAGGAGTAAACCTGTTACAAGGGGAGGGTGTTGCTAGTGGTCTAGGTGTAGATGCTTTAACTGGTGAGTTGGTTCCTTTTGTTATGGAGGTAGAAGCCGGTACGTCCGGAACAGTCATTGAGATACCATCAGCTGACCAGCTTCCTATTGAGTTAAAGAAAAAAGGAACTGTAAGTGGTTTGCTTGATGCGCTAGGTGTTATTGCTGCCAGTGGTAAGAATATTTTAGAAGCTGTTGAGGAGAAAGGCCTTTTGCAGACAGCTGGTGAATTATTGAACAGTGACAAAGCGACTGGATTGTTAGGTGCTAATGCATCTGGAGTGTCCGATGTAATAGCAGACAATTCCGAAGTTGTAGGTGATAAAGTGAAGACACTGGATTCAAAGACATTGCAAACATTGTCCGCAGCTGGATTAGCGGATGCATCTTTGGGAGCAGTGGGTATGGGTACTAAGAGAAGCACAGAACTAATTGACAGTACTGTGACTACAGGTGGACCTAAGCAAGAATCTCTGGTGAACAGTTTTATCGGTGATTTTACAGGACCAAAATCTGATCCAATCTTGGATGCAGATGGTAATGTGATTGGAGAAGTTCCACCACCAGCAGTTGTGTTTGATGAAAATGGTATTCCACAAGGTTTGATGCCAAGTACTCCAGTTGATTCTCAAGGCGAGGAATTTGACTTACAGGAGTTGGAGCAACTGACCAATGCTGGTGCAGGTGAGATATTTATGTTGGATCCTAATACAGGTGAATCTGTTCCTGTAGGAGGTGGTCAAGTTGCTACTTGGGGTGTTCAGAATTTACTTGCTACCACTGATGCTCGTGGTGTTGGTCAACAATCAATGTTTCCTCCAGTCACTTTTGATTCTGAAACTGGAGAAATGAAGCCAACAGTAATTTTATTTACAGGTGGTGATTTTGCAGGTTTTGATGCATTTGATGAAGACAAAATGTCAGGTGGTCTTGCAGAAGAAGGTAATGAGCTTGATCTGGTCACACCTCGTTTGCCAGGTATGGAGTTTGACAATCAGGGACGTATTACTGGACAAGATGATTTGTCCTTTGTGACTTTCGATGCACTTGGTCAGGCAAGTGAGTGGGCAATGCCTGATCCATTTATGTTTGATTCTGATGGTGAAGTGTTAGCTGTACAGCCACCACCTGCATTTTTATTTGGGGACAGTGGATATCAATTTGGGATGCATCAAGATGAACCTTTCTTTTTTCATGATGATCATGAGTTGTTAGATGATGGTCCACAGATAGTGTACGATGAATTTGGTGTTCCTATGACAACAGACATGAATATGATGGCTCAAATAATGCGCGATGAATCTGGCCAAGAAACAGGACGTCAGATGTTAGGTCGTACTACCGCTTGGGATGATGATTTCTTTTCACATGGTCTTGCGTTGGAGACAGAACAATTTCATGTGACTATGTTCGATGATTCTGGTAATGTATCGACAGTATCAATGTTCAGTGAACCAGTATTTGATGATGGTGGAGGATGGGCTGGTATGTTACCACCGCCAATTTTGATGCATAACGAAGACGGAAATCCACATAGTTTCCGTGAATCTGATCTCATCCTTTCTACTGATTTAATGCAAGATATATTTTTTGGAGATATCGCAAGGCGTTCAGGTATTGAAGAAGGTGTAGAAGGTAAATTGGAATTAGACTTTTTTGGTGCTGCTGGAGCTAGAGTAGGTGGTATGGAATTTGATAATATGGAATTAAGTGGTAATTTGGGTCCAGAAGATTCGCAAACTGATTATATGCCAGGTGATCCATTTAGAGACCCATTTGCTGCGGTACCTTGGGGTCAAGGACCAGAAGCGTTTGGTAATTTTAATAGCGAAGTACAAAACAATTTTGCTGTTTCAGGTTTTTATGATTATGAAGAAGGTATAGCACATAGCTTTGATGAATTTAGCGGATCTGATGATGGAAAGTTTGAACAATTCAAATTCTTTGGTGATGGAGGTTTAGGTGCACCACAGTTCTACACTGACGATGGTGAGGTATTTATTGCACCTACTATAGGAGGTCCGCCAGAAATATTCTTTGAATTTGATATAGAAAGTGATGATGGAGAACTCCAATCATATGGTCAGTTTGAGGATGAGGATAGTTTTGGTCCATCAGTTGGCAGTCTTGTGGGAGGTGGTGGAGACACTAGTGATGGAATGGATTTCTATAAGTTGCCTTTAGGAGTTGAATTGCCTGCAGCCTTTAGTGTGGGTTGGGGTGCCGTGGATCATTACGGTGGAGAACGTTTTGGTGCCGAACAAGGTTTCCAAGATGAAGGTAACTTTAGTTCTGATGATGTATTAGAAGAAAATATTGAAGTTGAAACTCGTGATGATATGGGAAGTTTGCCAGACGATGCTAGTTTTGAGCAGCAGGACCAGTTTGCTCAGGAGTCTGAAGATAGCAGAACAAATTGTGCACCTGGTGACACTATTTGTGAGGAAGCATTAGCAGTCTCTGTATTATCTGATTCTAGTGAGAATTTTGATGATGTTACCTATAGTGATGACAATAGTGTAGATGATTTTTGGGAAATTGCTAATGATGATATTCATGTCCATACAGGTGATGAATCTTTCAATGCATTTGATTATTTCTTTGGTGGTGGATTTGCTCAGCAAAAAGGTAATGATTATCAATCAGAACTTGGTGATGATGTGGATGTGGAAGATCCTGTGAGAGATGTTGGTATAGGTGGTGAAGCTTCTATGGATTTCTTGAACACTTTGTTTACTGGAGGTCCGAATCAAGATACTAACTTGCAAGATTTTAATAATGAATTTGATGATGAGTCAGAAGGTTTTGTAGATCAACGAATTGATGATCAGGCGAATAATCAAGGGAGTGATTTTAATTTCTTAGGTCGACCAGCTGATGATGAATCTAGTGATGAAGGTGTAGGAGGAGGGTTTGACTTTTTTGGACAGTTTGGTCAGGATGATGAATATGAAGAAGATGATGATTGGGATGAAGAAGATTGGAATGAAGACAATAATTTTATAGAAGAAGGTACTTGTGATCCTCAGATTGATCCATCTTGTGGAGAAGGTACGCATGATAATAAAGATGGGGGTGGTGACTGGCAAGGTCCACCACCTGCTGAT
>DBHI01000109.1 GCA_002296125.1 Anaerolineales bacterium UBA832
ACGTCCTTCAGCACCTGAAACGTCGGCACCACTATACAATACTGACTGTAGAGCTACTGGATGAAGAGGTGCCGGTGGATTATGAACAGCACCGCAGCAATCATAATTACTAAAAGTGGTTCCAATATTTTCGATACAACTTTCTAAGGTAGCTTCATCAGGAGGTTCATGTCCAAACCAATCATGACCATTTGTATGGTAAATACTGCAAATTTGATGTGCTAAAACAAAGGAGTCTGGATCATTTATGCCAACCAAGACATTATAAACTGGCCCCCATGACCCTAATAGCTCCACACCATAATCAAGAGCTTCTTCTACTTGACGAACTACTGACTCGTCCATAGATTGTCCAGATAACACAACTGGAGGGTCCTCTGACTTACTAGCCTCAATCAAGCAATCTATTAAAGGATCTGTCATCTGCACTTTGTGTCGTGGAATATCTTCATCGACACATGATTGTCCCTTGAGTATTACCGAGTGAATAGGTTCTGATGAAATACTTTCATTTTCCAAATAATTCTTACTAGGTGTATATGTACCATTAGGAATTATAGTCGGCAGTGCAAAATCATAATCATTTAGTAAACTATGAGCTAGCGGGTCTATCTGAACTAACTGCTCTTTAGTACATACTTTCCATTCTGGGTTACTTGTCTCACATTTATTCGTCAATGATGGGTCAAGCGCACCAAGATTAGTCATCATTATCCAATACAAGTATTCATTTGACTGATTGGGGTATTCGCCTTCTTCATTAGTGTACCAAGCACTATCTGGATACTTTGTTGGAACTGATGAGAATCTGCCGCCGCGAGCCTTGTCCATCGCTTGACCAAGCAACGAATTGCTCGACTCGAACAAGCCAAAATATTCAGGGTACTCTATAGCCCATCCCCCTCCTGTAACAATATGCCACACTTCTTCAAGATTTGTATCCCATGTTCCAGCAGACTCAATTCCACCCAAAGCCCATTCGTCACCTCCATAATACATACTTGCGCTTGTTCTAATGTTATCTTCGCAATAGGTACCTCTTACACTTGGCCAAAATGCTTCTCTAATCTCTTCCGTCCAAACTGGCATAACTAAGTTACTATCAATCATTCGAGCGAGTACTGCCTGATCATCAGGCATACCATCCTCATCATTATCGATATACTCTGCAAGCACATTTGCAGTATGAAGCACAAACTCTATAGGAATGTTAGAAGGAGCTATAACATATACACCAAACACATCAATAAATGTACCGAAAACATCATTGAGACAAGATATCTCCGGATGCTCAGTAATAATCCCCATATCAGGTGTATGCCAATCTGCTTTACTAGAAGTAACCACAGTATCAACATCTTCCTTGTCTATTTGATTATCTTCTATAATATCCTTATCCAAGTAGTTAGCACTAGGCAAATAATTGCCATCAGGAATTGTAGTCGGCAGTGCGAAATCATAATCATTTAGTAGACTATAGGCTAGCGGATCCACCTGAGCTAGTTGTGCTTGAGTACATACATACCATTCATCTTCGCTACTCTCGCATTTGTCAGTAAATGCAGGATCAAGCGCATCCAAGTTAGCCATTAGCACCCAGTAAAAATATTCAGCTGCCATACAATCATACTGGCAACTTTCGTCATCATAGGTATACCAAGCATTTTCAGGATAACGTTCTGGAATTGAAATAAATTTCCCACCTCGAGCTACATCCATAGCATCAGTTAACATAGATGAAATTCTCTCACTGACACCAAAATAGCCCGGGTACGATTCATACCAACCATTTGAAATAACATGCCAAACTTCCTCAAGATTTGTGTCCCATGTACCAGCTTGTTGTATGCCACCTAAGGCCCACTCATCCATATCATAATACATACTTGCGCCCATCCTGACGCTGTCTTCACAATCGGTCCCTCTTATTTTCTCAAAGAATTTTTCTTCATCACTGTCACCAAAAAAACCCCCCCCGCTCCAAACCGGCACAACAAACTTATTATCAACAAGATGATCAAGCACGGCCAAGTCATCCGGCATGCCGTCCGCATCATTATCTATATATTGCGCCAGCACATTAGCCGTGTGCACCACATAATTAATTGGGGCGTCAGAAGTAGCAACAACATATACACCAAAGACATCCACAAACATACTAAAGTATTCATTCAAACAAGATATTTCTGGATGTTCTGAAAGCACATCCAAACTAGGCGTATACCAAGTTTCTTTTCCAACAAAACCACTATCTGGAACTGATACATTATCCTTTACATCCAAAGTTTTAATCTGATTATCAGAATCTGTGACACTTAAACCATCCTGGTTTTTAACATTGGTAAATCTGACAGCAGCTATAAGATCTTCTACAAAATATATAGTTTCAGGGTCATAATCTTCTTGATCAAATATCAATTCCCAATGCATAAGACCATACTCTGGATAAGCCACAAGAAATTGCACAATAGAACTAGGACCATCCTTAAATTTTCCAATACTCATATACCTGTCTGGGTTACTATACTGCGTGCGTGAGGCTTCAATATAGTTGTCATCCTGTTCAAACATCTCTTCAGCGTTGACATGTAGCTCATCTGCCGGCACACTTATATTGTGCAATATTAGATGTCCAAATGAGGCTTCAAAAATAACGATATCGTCTTCAATAATTACTTTCCAATCAGCTGGATGCGAAAAAGTAATACCACTACGCCTGTCTTCAAATGTTTTCCAGTTTTCTTTTTCTGGCATCTGCACAGACTCAACATTTTCAGAATCAAGATTTTCAGATTGACTGGTTTCCGAAGTTTTTGTATCATTCGCACTTGTATTACAAGCCACAAGCATCAAAATACAGATGGTTAAACAGAACTTACGTAATAATAAAAATGATTTCACCTCTAAATTATATCAAAATCACCAAAAATATACCGATTGCTTAAATCAATACTTAATAATTAACTCATATTTGTGATAATAGTATAATTACACTAATACATTTCAAAATCCATCTAAAAATTAGTGTATTCCATGACATATCATATAGTCACATTAGGTGACCCAGTAGCAGACCTAGTAATACCAATATCTCACTTCCCCATTAAACCTCAAGAACACCAGTCAGCAGACGACATCATGTTAGACGCTGGAGGTACTGGTAATTTTTTGATAATGGCATCACGACTCGGTCTTTATCCAATAATAATTGGTGGGATAGGCAATGACTATTATGGTAAAACAATTATTGACATCTTCCAAAGTGAGAAAATAAATGTTGATCATATTGTAAATCAATCTAGTGCAACCACTTCAGTATCAATTGGATTAATAACTCAAGGTAAAGATCATGTTTTCCTATGGAAAAGACCGACTGGACCAATAATTGAATATAACAATACCCACGAACATATTATTAAAACTGCTGATGCCTTGTTTACAGCTGGACACGCATTAGACCCCGGCTCTTTGTTTACACCTCAATCAGTGCTAAAATTATTAAAATTTGCTCACTCAAGAGAAATACCTATATTCTTCGACATAGGACCTAGTGCTTTCGTGTCAGACAAATCTTGTATTCAAACTGCAATCGGTTACGCTAATATTGTGCTAGCTACTGAAGAAGAAGCATATGAATGGACTGGAATAACAGACACTTTCAAATCTGCTAAATTTTTCATTAACAATGGAGCAAAAATAGCAATCATTAAGATGGGACCTCGTGGATGCTTGTTAATGAACCAAAATAATCACGTACAAATCCCCTCATTTAATATCGAAGTGCAAAACACAGCTGCAGCAGGAGATGCTTTTGCTTCTGGATGTGTCTATGGATTCCTTAACCATTACACACTTACTCAAATGGGCCAATTAGCAAACGCTATAGGAGCCGCTTCAGCCTCAAAGATAGGTACCGGTTCACGTCTTCCACACATAAAAGAAATCATAGAAACTCTTACAATAAAAGAACATCCTATTTTTCATTTACATAATAAAGTCAATTAATTTCGTGTCCACACACAAATATTAAACCAAATCTCTATTAGAATCCTTCAAAATATCAATAATTTCATCTTTATAGGGAGCATTCACACCTGCACCTAATTTTTTTACGCATGCAGCACCTGTAGCATTGGCTAATAACAACATATCCGTTAAGGAATGATCTTTTAAATAGGAAAGTGCCACAGCAGCTAGCAAGCTATCACCTGCTCCTGTAGTATCACGCACGTCCACATTGAAGGCTTTATTACTTAATAATTCATTATTTCGAAGACCCATAATACCGTCAATACCCAATTTCAATATAACAATTTCTGGACCAAAACTACATACATTTCTAATTACTTCCTCAGGAGAGGTTGACGGATTAGTTATCGCAGATGCCTCTTCGAAAGTCAATAAAACCACGTTAGATCTAGCAAAAATTGATTTAGTCCAACTACTAGGTATATGTGAGATCTCAGGGCCTGGATCAAAAAAAATAGAAACACCTGAGCTTTGAGCAACTCGTATAGCACTCTCAATTACTTCACATCCCATAGATTTATAACTCCAACCATCTATCATCAATATACTAGCATTTGTTAGCGCCTGATTCCACGATGAAGGTAAAACTTTAGGACCACTCTCAACCCATTTTGATGCTCCCAAAAACACATGCTGGCCATTAGGTACAGTTGGTACTATAGTAACTGCAGTGGAACTGTTATCCGTTATCAGCATATTACTAACATCTACACCTTCTGCCATAAGGCTTTCTTGCCAGAAACTACCAAGTTTGTCATCACCTAAATTTCCCAAAGCTTGCATTGAAACACCTAATCTAACACCACAGAACAAAGTAGTAGCATTACCACCAGGAGTAATTACCACATCATCAAAGCTACTTTGATGCTCCGAGGCACAAATTGGAAAAGACTCTATAGGAATTGATATATCAATTACTGGATTAGACAAAAAAACGACTTTCTTCTTCATCAGTCAATTAATTTTGGGTTAATGTTCTGCACAACCTCATAATATCTTTTCGATATCAATTCTAAGTCAATATTATTCACTGCATCAACTGTTTCTAACATATCAATTGATAATGCTTCTACACCTCTATAAGCACCACAAATGGCTCCCGTTATAGCAGCAAGAGTATCACAGTCTCCACCACCCCATGTACTTATTTTAATTGCCTCCATTGGATCACCTTTTGCCATTACTACGTAAGCAATTGCAGCAGGTACAGTTTCATGTGTCAGCATACTAGTACCTATAAAATCGTAAATATCTTTTAATTTGTCTTCATCTGATTTATCATTACTAATTAAATCTACAGCCCACTCAATGCGTCGAGCAATAGAAGGATTCTGATAATATGGAACACCATACACTTCACCTATATCAGCACCTTTCATTGCTGCAAAAACTATATCCTCCAACTCCGATCCCGTCACAGCAGCACAAGCAGTTGCACAAGCAATAGCTGACGCACCCGAAGTAGCTGTGCAAGATCCATGAGTAGGTTTTGCCGAAATTACAGCATATTCAGAAACTTTTTTAATATCTGGATATCCTAAAAAAGCAATCGGAGCAACTCTCATTGAAGAACCATTAGTAGTACCATGGCTACCTGTAGTTTTAGGATCGCCTCCTTCCATTAAAGATCTAATAGCACGCTGTGTACTAGGACCAACCCAGGGCAAATTAAACCCATCTGTCTCCTCAATCCATTTGACAAGTCCATTTGCTACTCCGTCCAATGTTAAATCACCATATTTAATTACTGATGACACAATAGCCATCATTGCCATTGTGTCATCAGTAATTTCACCTCGTTTCATACCTGCATGTACAGTAGGATCTTCAGGGAATTTTTTTGGTTCCATAAGATCTTTCGGCATACTACCCCACATTTGCTTATTAGCATCTAGGCTAAATTGACCTATAATGCCATAAGCATCGCCAAGAGCTAAACCAGCAATACAACCATAAACGCGAGAAAACATAGTAATTTTATTCATAATATTATCCAATTGTTAATCCGTACGTAAATTGCGATTTCAGTTTACAATAAATTCTCAACCTATCTGTTAGAATTATCTACTAAATCTAATTCTACGGCAAGCACTTACATGTTTCGACAATACTGATGATATTTGATGCGAATTATCACAAAAAGGAGAATATACATGTCAACAAAAACAGATCTCGCAAACAAAACTATTTGGGAACAAGACAAAGATCACTATATTCATCCATGGACTGATTTTTCAACATTTCAAAATGAAGGTTCTATGATAATGTCAAAATCTAAAGGTATATATGTATATGATTCTGAAGGCAAACAATACATAGATGGAATTGGTGGATTATGGTGTGTCAACATTGGATATGGAAACACTGAAATGACGGAAGCTATAGCAAATCAAGTTGACAAGTTACCCTATTATCTAAATTTTGGTGCTCACACTACACCACCAGCTGCTACTTTAGCAGCAAAGCTATCTACATTGACACCAGCCACACTAAACAAGATCTTCTTCGGTACTGGCGGATCTATGTCAAATGATACCGCCATACGAATAATTCACCACTATTTCAATAGACTCGGTCAACATACAAAGAAAAAAATAATTTCCAGAACAGACTCCTATCATGGAAGCACATATTTAGCCATGTCTATGACAGGAATCACATTTAACCACCAAGGTTTTGATATAGATAAAGAATTAGTGCATCATATATCAGCTCCAAATACATATAGGCGACCTATAGACATGACTGAGCATGAATTCTGTGATGAAAAAGTAAATGAACTTGAAACTAAAATAGTTGAACTAGGGCCTGAAAATGTAGCATGTT
>DBHI01000131.1 GCA_002296125.1 Anaerolineales bacterium UBA832
CACAACAAAATACTACTGTTGATTGTGCTGCCGGCCCTGTATCAACTACTTTCTGTTATGACACAGGATTAGATAATAGCTACACATTCACAAGTAACGATGGAACTCCTTTAAATTTAACAATTGCTGAAGGTCAAGTAGAAACTAACTGGGATGAATTAGAAATTCGTGATTCAGATGGTAGTGTACTATATAATGGTTACGGTAATGGCGGTGATATTTCTGGAATTTCTTTTCAATCGTCTGGTGATTCAATAACATTAGAGGTGGTCGAAGACGGAAGTATTAGTTGTATTTCATCAGGCTACACGCCAATTACTTTTAATGTTTCTTGTGCTACCTGTGTAAATCCTCAAGTTGATTATGCAGTGGTTTCTGACTGCTTAAATGCACCTCAATTTTTTGTCGATGTCAATGTAACTGATTTAGGATCCGCTGGAAGTTTGACTATTTCGGATAATCAAGGCAATAGTTCTAGTGCAACAGGAACAGGAACAATTCAATTTGGTCCTTATGCTAATAATACAGATGTACAATTTACAACATCAAATGATGACGATGCAAACTGCTCGTCAACTAGTGGTCCTTTAACACAAGAATATTGTGCTACAACATTAGTAGATTGTGCTGTTGGGCCAGTTTCAAGCTCATACTGTTATGGAAACGGTGATACTACACAATTTGAATATGTGAGTTCAGATGGATCTCCTTTAAACTTAACTGTCGACTCTGGATTAATTGAGGCAGGATGGGATATAATCATTGTAACAGATACCGATGGAAGTATTTTATTTCAAGGTGATAATGGTGGTGATTTAACAGGTCTCTCTTTTCAATCTTCTGGCGATACAATATACTTAGGGTTCCAAACAGATGGCTCTATAAGCTGTACATCTAGCTCAACCTATGCCGGTGGTATTGATTGGACTGTTGCTTGTGCAACCTGTACAAACCCATCTGCAGAATATACAGTGATCGATGATTGTGCTAACGGTGATCAATTCTTAATTGATGTTAACATCACAAGCATGGGTGATGCAGAGTCCTTAACAATCTCTGACAACTATAGCTCAAACACAGAGCAAACCAGTAATACTGGAATCGTACAAATGGGACCATACCCATTCTTAACTGATATAGTAATCACAGTTTCAAATGACCAAGATGTAAATTGTGTGATAAACAGTAATCCAATACAACTCTTTGCTTGCCCACCTGAAAATGATAATTGTAGTGGAGCAACAATGATTGAAGCAAATGAGGATGAAAGTTGTGTTGCTTCAGGATCTGGGACATTAGTTGCTGCCACTCCATCATCTGAAAATAATTCCTGTGGTGGAAGTGCTGATGATGATGTATTGTTTGAATTTACTGCGGTTTCTGAAAATCATGCAATCTCATTATATAATATCATCGGTGATACCCTAGATTTATACCATGTACTTTATGAGGGAGATGGCTGTGGCAACCTAAATCAAATTTATTGTAGCGATGACAACAATAGCACTGCTAATGATTTAACTGTTGGAAACAACTACTTTATTAGGGTTTATTCGTTCACGGCTAATGAACTTTCTAATTTAACATTTGATATTTGTGTATTTACTGTTCCTCCTCCTATATCAACCAGTACAACATTATACACTGTTGAAGAACTTGTAACTGATGTATTAATAGATTCAGAATGTAATCAGGCATTTAATGTAACGTCTAGTACAGGTAGTGATTTTGGAAGCACTAATGGTATTGGATATTTTGAATCAAACGGTTCTTCTTGGCCATTTGAAAATGGTTTAATAATGACTTCAGGGGATGTTGCTAACGCAGTTGGCCCTGAAAGTGGGGTACTTGTTGATGGAACTTACGATTGGCCTGGTGATGGTGATCTCGAAGCATTTATCCCTGGTCTTAATGCTGGAGATACAAATAATGCTTCAATTATAGAGTTTGAATTTGTTCCTGTTTCAAATAGTATGAGCTTTGATTTTATTTTTGCTGCAGAAGAATACGGAACGTTTCAATGTACTTTTACCGATGCCTTTGCATTTTTATTAACCGATTCGTCTGGAAATACAACCAATTTAGCTATTGTTCCAGGGACAGATGATCCAATTTCTGTTCTTACTGTTAGAGATGATCAATATAATAGCTCTTGTGAATCTGTTAACGCTGAATGGTTTGCAAATTATTATGGGCCCGGGGGACTACCTCCTTTAACGAGTCCAACTAATTTTATTGGACATACAGAAGTTATGACTGCTTCTGCAACTGTTATTCCAAATGAAGTATACACTATAAAATTAGTTGTTGCAGATGATGGTGATACTATTTATGATTCTGCTGTATTTATCGATGGAGGAAGTTTTGATATAGGTCAACTAGATCTGGGCGAAGACATTCTTATTTCGTCTGGAAACGCTTTATGTGAAGGTCAAGAAATAGTGTTAGACGCCGGTGCCTTACCCAATAATTCAAGCATTGAGTGGTTTATGGACGGTACTTTATTGGAGGGTGAAACAGGTGTTACCCTTACTGTAAATGAGACTGCATTTTACAGTGCTATAATAACAGTCGATAATACAGATTGTGCATATGGTGATGATATTTTAGTCGAATTCTTTCAATCTCCTCAAATAGTCGCTGTTGAAGATAGTATAATCAAGTGTGCTAATGAAGGACATACTCTAGAGGTTAATATTGAAAATAGTGACCAACTAAACTCATTAACCTATATATGGACACTTGATGGAATAGATTTACAGACTGGAACTGATAATACATATTACCTTGATGAATTAAATGAAGAGTCAGGTGAATTCACTGTTACTGTTTTTGACGATATCACATATTGTTGGAATTCCATAACTATAAATGTTGATTTCTATGAAAATAGTTATTGTGTTGATTTACCTCAAGGTCTATCGCCAAATGGTGATGGCTTTAATGACTGCCTTGTTCTAGACCACTTAGAAGCTAAAGAAGATATTGACAAAATTGAAGTCTTTAATAGATATGGAACTAAAATCTATGAGATGAATGAGTATGTTGATCAGTGGTGTGGAGTAGATCAAGATGGTAAAGTTGTCCCTGTAGGCACCTACTTTTATATCATATATTTTAATTCAACTAAAGAACCCATAACCAGCTGGATTTATGTTAACTACTAAAAAACTAATTATGAAAAAAACAATTTTAGTAATCCTTGTATTGCTTACAGCATTAAAAGTAAATGCTCAACAAGACCCTCAATACACTCAGTATATGTATAATATGAATGTGATTAACCCGGCATACGCAGGATCTAGCGATGCCACCAGCATAGGTATATTATATCGTGATCAATGGGAAGGATTAGACGGTGCACCAAAAACTGCTACTATGAATGTACACTTTCCTGCCGCAAATAATATTGGTTTTGGATTCTCAGCTATCTCTGACGAAATTGGTCCCGTTAGTGAAACTAATTTATATGTAGATGTTTCTTATACCTTAAATCTTGCTAATGAAAATAGATTAGCATTTGGAATAAAAGCAGGGGGAACTTTTCATGATATTGGATTAATTGACTTATCACTTATCGATCCAAATGATCCTTTCTTTGCTAATGATATAAATGAAAATACTCCAAATTTTGGTGCTGGATTATATTTCTATAAGCCTAATAAATATTATGTTTCGGTTTCAGTACCAAACATATTAGAGTCAGTACATCTTGATAGTGATGATTTTAATATAGGCTCTGAAACAAGACATTTCTTTGCTGCTGCGGGTTATGTATTTGACATAAATAATGATTTTAAGTTCAAACCCCATGCATTTATGAAATATGCTACAGAATCTCCTGTGAGCTTAGACTTAAATGCCAACCTATTTATGTATGATTTTGTTGAATTTGGACTGGGTTACAGAACTGATGATTCGATAACAGCTATGATTAATTTTCTAGTCTCTCCATCCATCCGAATCGGATATGCTTATGACAGTATTCAATCTGAGCTTAGTTTTCTAACAAAAGCATCACACGAAATATTTATAAACTTTGATATCAACTTTAGAACTAAAGTATCAAGATCACCAAGATACTTCTAATTATATAATCTAAAAACATGAAAAAAATAATTACACTTTTATTTATTGCACTGGTTAGCACATCAATCACTTTTGCTCAAAATAATTCAACAAAGAAAGCAGACAAGCTTTTTGATCGGTTAGAATATGTGAAGGCTGCTGAAGAGTATTTGAAGTTAACTGATAAAAACCCCGACAACTATATAATTGGAAGGCTGGCTGATTCATATTACAATATGTTTAATACAGTTGAGGCAGAAAAATGGTATTCTAAAATAATAGATGATGACCCTAATGCTGAAGTTATTTTTAGATACTCAGAAATGCTAAAAGCCAATGGGAAGTATAAAGAATCAAATGTTTGGATGTCCAAATTTTCTGAAATGAAACCTTATGACACAAGGGCAATTGCTTTCAGAAATACTCCGAATTATATTGATAAAATAATTAAA
>DBHI01000040.1:0-3168 GCA_002296125.1 Anaerolineales bacterium UBA832
GCTCTATTAGCATCATCATGCTCAAGAAATGGAATCAAAGAAGCTGAGATACCAACAATCTGTCTTGGAGCTACATCCATGAAATCTAGATTTTCAGGAGATGCAAACACAAATTTAGAGTGAGCCCTAGCTGACACCCTTGGTCTGACAAATTCGTCACTTGAATTGAGAGGAGCATTAGCCTGAGCAATAACATAACTATCTTCCATATCAGCAGAAAGATATACAATTTTGTCAGATACAAATGGCAGAACCTGTACTTTACATTTACTACCAAATTTTTCTATTTTATCAAAAATGCTCTGATTTATAACTGTGCCTGATTTAACAGCTACCCTTCCAGTATTTGGATTATTCAAATTTTCTCGCAAAGTCCTACCAATCAATTTTTTATTGTTAGCATTGAGCTCTTTTTGAACTTGTCTATAAGGTGTTTCTATAAAACCAAATGGATTAACTTTTGCATAAGAAGCCAACCGACCTATTAAACCAATATTGGGACCTTCAGGAGTCTCAATTGGACAAATACGTCCATAATGAGAATGATGAACATCTCTAACATCAAATCCTGCTCTTTCTCTACGCAAACCTCCAGGACCTAGAGCAGATAATGTCCGTTTATGACGAAGTTCTGCCAGTGGATTAGTTTGATCCATAAATTGCGATAACTGACTAGATCCAAAAAATTCCCTAAAAGCAGAAACAACTGGTCTGATATTAATGAGAGTAATAGGAGAAAGTGTGTCCTGATCTCTAATAGACATACGTTCTCGTACTACACGCTCCATTCTTCTTAGTCCCACACGGAGTTTATTCTGTACAAGCTCGCCTACAGCCTTAACACGTCGATTACCCAAATGATCAATATCATCAGGTTCAACAGCACCATTATTAATATCAATCATACGCATTATGAGCTGCACAAGATCATACGATGTAACAGTACGTTGAGTTAATGGAACATGCTTTCCATGACCCATCTTCTGATTTAACTTGTATCTTCCAACACGCGCCAAATTATATCGACGATTATCACATAATTGCTGCTCCATGAACTCTCTGGCATTATCTAAAGTCGCAGGATCACCAGGACGCATTCGTCTAAAAAATTCTATCAACGCTTCCTCTGCAATTGTACGACCTCCGCTCAAATCCCATTCAGGTTCCTGTTTCATAGTTGACAATATATATTGTCTTTCAGCATCATTATCAGATTTACCAAAGATCCTAAACAACTCTTCATCCTCTCCAGTTGTAATCAGACTCTTTTCCATACCATCATCTACAGCTGCCATTCCTCTTAACAAAACAGTTACTGGAATAGTCCTTTTACGATTAAATTTAACAGTAAGGTAGTCACTCTTTTTTGTCTCAAATTCCATCCAAGCTCCTCTATCAGGAACCAATTTAGCGGTAGACATTTTTCGACCGGACACTGGATCAGTTTGTGCTTCAAAATAAACTCCAGGAGACCTGATGAGCTGAGATACAACCACTCTCTCTGTACCATTAACTATGAAAGTCCCTTCCTCTGTCATAATAGGAAAATCACCAAGAAATATATCAGACGTAATAGGTTCAGGAACATCATCACCAACTAACAACACCTTCACATAAAGAGGCGAAGAATAAGTTAAGTCTCTATCTAAACATTCCGCCTGATCCCATTTAGGCTCCATGAACCAATATTTAAGATCAAACTCCTTAGATTCAGGTGAATCACTTGGAAAATACAATTTCATCGCACCATTAAATGACACAATTGGCGAAATCTCATCGAACAACTCCGCTAACCCCTCATTCTTTAACCATTGAAATGAATCAAGCTGCATTTCAATCAGTCTCGGTAGTGTGTACGAATATGAAATCCGTGCATATGATTTTTCTCTAAAGGATGTCTTCATACTTTTTGGAGTCTCCTCTTAATTTATATAAACTATTATGCTTATAATCATTCAATAACAAATATTTTGAATAAATTCCGTAGAACAAATATGATTCTCTGCAATTCATCTAAAAGCACCAATACAAAAAAATAAAGCAAATTATAAGTCTGCTTTACTACCTATACTCGATATCTATATCGATTCATATAAAAATGTTATTACAAATAGTTACAACACACAAATCCCGACTTACTGTTTAAAATTGCAAACATAAATTATATCAACTAATTGACATAATGTCAAAATTTTGCCAATCAATTACATTACTTCAAGTACCTTTAATTACCTGTCAAATAATCGATCGATTGCCTAAATTGAGAAGGTCTAATTCCAAAATATCTTTGCAAACTATTAATTTCACAATTACAATCCCTTGAAATATGATCAATCCAATTCGAAGTAACCAATCTGTTTCCAACTATTTTTCTTAAATAATTGACGGTCCATTGCATCTGCGTAACAGACATTGATACTAATACTCTTTTCACACCTACTACGTTCATTATGGATTTCAACAAATCATCTGATGTAATAAATTCGGGGCCGCCAATATTTATTTGAGCATTTGTAAATCTATCATCTAACAACACTTGACTAATACATTCAACATAATCCCCAATCCAAATTGGCTGCCTGACCGCCTGACCATTACCAGGTCTTGGAAATACGAAAGGTGTAAATTTCATCAAACCAGCTAATACATTAGTAAATGTGTCATCTCTACCATAAATTGATGCACTTCTAACAATAGTAAAAGGAATACCACTCTTCTTGACAAACTCCTCTATAACACCTTTTACTTTTAGTATTGCATATGCAGAAGCACGATTAGCTGATAAACAAGACGGATAAACAAATCTACGGATACCCATATCTCTACCCGCCTCTAATAATTGTCTAGTTAATATATAATCAATGTCCATTAAATTATCAATACTTCCAAAAGAGTGAGCACTAGCCAAATGCACAATCGTATCAATTCCTACTAGAGATGACCGAATAGATTGTAAATCATTCAAATCTATATGAATTTGCTCAACAGGCATCATTCCATAAATAGAATCTACGGAAGTATTGTTGACTAAACATCTGACTTCATATCCTTTTTTGATTAATAATGGTACTAGCGATTTTCCAACAAAACCACTTGCCCCAGTTACAAAAATCACATCCTCTCTCCTTGTTTAGAGTTTTTTGGATTTATTAACGTTTTAATAGTATC
>DBHI01000040.1:3509-4531 GCA_002296125.1 Anaerolineales bacterium UBA832
GATACTATTAAAACGTTAATAAATACGCACAACTTACTCTACCTACTAGTGTTCTACATTATTAGAGAAACAAAAAACAGAGGATCCAAACTGGGAGAAAAACTTTGAGAAATAAAGTTGTAGTAACTGGAATGGGTACAATTAACCCAATTGCAAATAATGTAATAGAGACTTGGAAAAATGTGTTATCCGGACAATCAGGAATTGGTCCTATCACACATTTTGACACAGTTGATCATACTACCAAATTTGCAGGTGAAGTCAAAGAATTTGATCCTGCAGAAAGATTTGGAAAGAAAACTGCACGACACATGGACAGATTTGTTCAATTTGCAGTTGCTGCTACTGAAGAAGCACTAGAAGATGCAGATCTACTGATAACAGATTCAAATAATACACGTACAGGAGTAATTATAGGTACAGGTATTGGTGGGGTAAGTACCCTAGAAAAAGAAGCCTCAATACTTACTAAAAAGGGACCTAAACGTGTCAGTCCATTCATGGTACCAATGATGCTACCAGACACAGCAGCTGGACAAGTTGCTATAAACTTTGGAGCCAAGGGTCCTAATCTATGTGTTACATCAGCATGTGCCAGCAGCACGAATGCAATCGGTGAAGCAACTGAAATGATCAGAAGAGGTGCTGCGGATATAATTATTGCTGGAGGGGCTGAAGCAGCCATCACACCTGTAACTATTGCTGCATTCGCCAATATGGGCGCCCTTTCTACAAGAAACAACGATCCTTCTACTGCCTGTCGCCCATTTGATTTAGATAGAGACGGATTCGTCGCTGGTGAAGGTGCTGCAATCTTGATCCTCGAATCCGAATCACATGCTATAGAACGTGGAGCAACAATTTATGCAGAAATAACTGGATATGGACTCACAAACGATGCGCATCACATTACAGCTCCAGCTTCGAATGCAGAATCTGCCATTCTTTGCATGCAACTAGCAATCGAAGACAGCAAAATTAAACCTACAGATATAATGTATATTAATGCTCATGGTACATCA
>DBHI01000040.1:4839-29804 GCA_002296125.1 Anaerolineales bacterium UBA832
TATTAATGCTCATGGTACATCAACACCTTTAAATGATAAAACAGAAACTCTGGCAATCAAAAAAGTCTTCGGCGACTATGCATATAATATACCAATCTCTTCAACCAAATCCATGCATGGTCATTTACTCGGTGGAGCCGGAGCATTAGAGGCAATACTATGCATCAACTCAATAACAAATTCGAAAATACCACCTACCATCAATCATTGCACAGATGACCCTGAATGTGATTTGGATTACACATTACACCAATCCAGAACAATATCTCCTAATGTGGTCATGTCAAACTCATTTGGATTTGGTGGACACAATGCATCATTGATATTCACAAAATATAATAACAACTGACAAATGAATAATTTTGATAGATATGCTCATATCATAGGATGGGGTACCTCTGTACCCAAAAAAGTTGTATCAAACCAGGAACTATCTGAGATGGTTGACACTACTGATGAATGGATAGAATCCAGAACAGGCATTAAACAAAGATATATAGCAGATAACACTGAAACAACCGCGTCATTAGGTCTTAAGGCATCAAAAAATGCATTAGATGTAGCAAATATATCTCCAAAAGACCTAGATTTAATCATAGTAGCTACATGCACTCCTGAACATAACTTTCCTTCTACTGCATCAATTATTCAAGACAAACTCGGAGCAACTAGAGCAGGTGCATTTGATATGAACGCAGCCTGTACAGGGTTTGTATATGCATTAAGTGTTGCCAACCAGATGATAAGAAGTGGTGCCTTTAATACTATTTTAATCGTGGGATCAGAAACACTTTCCAAAATAGTGAACTGGGAAGATCGTAGTACATGTGTACTTTTTGGGGATGGTGCTGGAGCAATAGTTCTACAAGAAAAGAATCAACCTGGAGGAATCCTTACCTCTGTTCTCAGGTCTGATGGATCAGGCGCTGATCTTCTGAAAGTCCCAGCTGGTGGAAGTGCTATGCCAGCAACAAATCACACTGTTGAAAACAATCTCCATGCTATAACGATGAATGGTCGTGAAGTATTTAGATTTGCAACACGAGTGATGGCTGACGCATGTAATAAAGTTGTACAGCAAGCAGACATGACTCTAGATGACATAGATTTTATAATACCGCATCAAGCAAATAAACGAATTATTGAAACTGCAGCACGAAATCTCAACCTACCACTTGATAAATTCATCATGAATTTAGACGCACATGGAAACACTTCTGCAGCCTCTATTCCTTTGGCATTATGTGAAGCAATCTCAAATCAACAAATAAAAGATAAACATAATATCATCTTTGTAGCTTTTGGCGGTGGTCTCTCCTGGGGTGCTACACTAGTTAGTTGGGATATGACTCACACTAAACCTGTAAATCAAATATGGCACAAATTGCGCAGACAAGCACTTTATGGTTTCGCAAAAATTAGATCAACAATTAGACGTAGCACCAGAAAGATTGAAGGAATATTGCTGAAAGACGATTCAACAGATATTGACAAAACGTAATATCAAACTATATAAAATATTAAGATTGTTTATCAATATTCCCGTAAAAACCCTTCTAATAATTCTTTTTGATCAGGTGTTCTTAACCTACCCAGAGCTTGGGCCTCTATCTGTCGCACTCTCTCACGTGTAACACCCATTTTGCGCCCCACTTCTTCTAAGGTATAAGATTCACCATCTAACAATCCATATCTTAATTGTAATATACGTACTTCTCTAGGCGGAAGACCTGTCAAGGCATCCCTAATCTGTAACCTTAACATGTTTTGCGTAGTTGCTTCCACAGGTGCCGGACTATCCTCATCTTCAACAAAATCCCCAACACTAGAATCTTCCTGGTCATCAGTCGGAGCTTCTAAAGACAAAGGTCTACGAGCTATCTGAACCATGTCTTCTACCTTTTTTGGAGTAACATCTAATAAATCTGCTAATTCCTCCACCGTAGGATCACGTCCAAGCTTCTGAGTCAATGAATGCGATACTCTAAGCAATTTGTTTATTTGATCTCCCATGTGAACTGGCACTCTAATAGTTCTTCCTTGGTCAGCAATAGCCCTTGTAACAGCCTGACGTATCCACCAGGTGGCATAAGTACTAAATTTGTGACCACGATGATAGTCAAATTTCTTTGCAGCTCGTAACAATCCAATATTTCCTTCCTGTATTAAATCTAAAAATGGCACCCCTCTACCAATATACTTTTTAGCCACACTAATAACCAAACGAGAATTGGCAGTAACAAGATGCTCACGAGCCTCAACACCATCTTCAATATCTTGATTTAATATGGATTTTCTCTCATAAGAAATCTTTTTGTCAGAATTCAATTCTTCTTCTGCTTGAACTGCTTTCTCCATTCTTTTAGCTAACCAGACTTCTTCGTCCTTAGTTAACAAAGGAACACGACCAACTTCTTTCAAATACAAACCTATTGTATCGTCAACATCTAATGCGGATATACCAGATTTGCCTCTGCTACGTCTTTTGATCTTCTTAATTTCAACATTGAACCGTTCCTTCTCAGGCATAAATCCATCTTTATCTTCTGCATTAGCAAAGTCACCTTCATCATCAGATGCTTTTTCAACAATCTCAACTCCAGCTTCCAATAATGAAGCCAATGTCTCATCCAATATACCTATATCCTCTTCAGCTTCTGGATATAATGTAACAATTTCATCGATTGATATTTTACCTTTACTTTCAGCAAGTTCTATTAACTTCTGGATTTTAGGATGTTCCGTTTCAGCAGCTAATATCTCTGCCTGCAATTCAGCATTACTTAGAGAACGCAAATCACCATTAGTATTACCGTTGGATCTAGAATTCATTTTATTTGACTTACTTCGTTTATTCTTATTTGACTTTCTGTTTTTGCTCATACTTATATTTGCCTCATTTTATTTCTGTTTTCTGTAAGATTTATTTTCTAAATTACGACTTTTCTTCACAGAAAGAACACACCTTACTATCGAATACAGTGTGCCCAACAACAGCAATAAAATTGTCTAAAACATCTGTGTTCATCTCAAAGAAATGAACAGGATCAGTCTTATACATCATTACTGCTGATTCTGTCAAGGTTATATTTTTCTTCAGACTCACTTGACACATTTTCATCAACTCAGTAAAATCCCGCCATTGATCGCCCGAATCTTTACTTTTTTCGGGCGTATTTTATGTAAATCAAACAAAATATTAATTACAATAAATACAACTATAGACACAAAATCATAAAATATTGGAGGAAAAATATCAATGTACAACTTACTAGAATCCACAGTATCACAAGCGGAACGTCTACCTTTACCTATAATATGGTGGCTAACACCAATTAGTGCTTTCATAGCTCTCCTTTTCGCATTTATTTTTTATAGATCAGTCATGGAGAAAGATGAAGGTACCCCACGCATGAAAGAAATTGCGCAAGCAGTTAGAGATGGAGCAATGGCATATCTGCGAAGACAATACCGGGTAGTAGCCATAGCATTTCTTATCCTATTTATCATATTTCTCACGTTATCCTTCTTTAACCTGCAGAACAGAATTGTGCCATATGCATTTCTAACTGGTGGCCTATTCTCCGGTATCTGTGGATACTTCGGTATGAAAACAGCTACCAATGCAAGTGCCCGCACAACACATGCAGCAAGCAAAAGTCTAAATGATGGGTTGCAAGTAGCATTCCGCGCTGGTGCAGTAATGGGATTAGTAGTTGTAGGATTTGCACTACTTGACATATCAGCTTGGTTTATAGCACTATATTATTTATTTCCACCTGAATTTTTTGGCACAGTAAATCCATTACCACAAATCACAGTAATTATGTTGAGCTTTGGTTTTGGAGCAAGCACACAAGCCCTTTTTGCAAGAGTAGGAGGTGGTATATATACAAAAGCTGCAGATGTCGGTGCAGACCTAGTAGGCAAAGTAGAGGCTGGGATTCCAGAGGATGATCCCCGTAATCCTGCAACAATAGCAGACAATGTTGGCGATAACGTGGGTGATGTCGCAGGTATGGGTGCAGACTTATATGAATCATATGCCGGATCCATCCTAGCTACTGCAGCATTAGGTGTAGCTGCTGTAATCACATCATATGGAATGGAAAGCATAGCAATTCAAATTAATTACATTGCTATGCCTATGGTTTTAGCAGCTGCAGGAGTTATTCTATCAGTTCTAGGTGTGTATCTTGTAAGAACTAAAGAAGGTGCCGGAATGCAAGCTCTAATGAAATCTTTGAATAGAGGAATCAATGTATCAGCCATAGGGATTGCAATAGTTGCATTACCTCTTGTTTATGCATTCGAACTTAACCGCCCTATACTAATGTGGTTAACAATTATTACTGGTTTGCTAGTAGGAATTATCATCGGAAAAGCAACTGAATACTACACATCACATGAATACAAACCGACACAAAATATTGCTGATCAAGGTGAAAGTGGTCCTGCTACTGTTATCATACAAGGACTCTCTGTAGGTATGCAGTCGACTGCCACTCCTGTAATTACGATAGCAGTAGGAATTACCATAGCCTACTATTTTTCTGGTGGAGTAGAAAATACCTTAATGGGTTTATATGGTGTAGGCCTAGCAGCAGTTGCAATGTTATCTACACTAGGAATAACTTTGGCAGCTGATGCATATGGACCAATAGCTGATAATGCCGGTGGAAATGCTGAAATGGCTGGGCTTGATCCAGAAGTACGAAAACGTACTGACGAACTTGATGCTGTAGGTAATACTACTGCTGCTACAGGAAAAGGTTTTGCAATCGGAAGTGCAGCTCTCACAGCACTAGCATTATTAGCAGCATATCTAGAAGAAATTCGATTTAGCTTAGTTCACTTACTTGGAATAGAAACAGTTGAAATTCGTGGAGTCACTGTTATGGTAGAAACCATGACAATGCAAGACTTCATGAGCTATTACGATGTCACATTATTAAATCCTGCAGTACTAATTGGTATATTCATTGGAGCAATGACTGTATTCTACTTTTCCGCAATGACTATGTCTGCAGTAGGACGTGCAGCTGGCGCAATGGTATTAGAAGTTCGCAGACAATTCAAGGAAATACCCGGCATAATGGATGGCACCGCAACACCAGATTATGCTAGATGTGTTGAAATTTCTACCAAAGGTGCTCAAAAAGAAATGGTAGCACCTGCCACATTAGCAATTCTCATTCCTGTTGTTGTAGGGTTAATATTTGGAGTAGCTGGTGTACTTGGACTACTGTCGGGAGGACTTGCAACCGGCTTTGTAATGGCTGTAATGATGTCAAATGCTGGTGGTGCATGGGACAACGCAAAAAAACTAGTTGAAACTGGAGAAAAAGGAGGCAAGGGTTCAGAAGTACATAAAGCAACTGTTGTTGGTGACACCGTTGGTGACCCTTTTAAAGATACTAGTGGACCATCACTAAACATATTAATCAAATTAATGAGTATGGTATCTGTAGTATTTGCAGGACTCATTGCAAGTGTTGGTGCTAACGGCCTAATGGGACAATTGATGTCCATGTTCTAATGCATTGATTTGTAACATAGTACAATCAACTTAACAATAGTACATTGAACAATTGTTCAATGTACTATTGAAGTATATACTTATAAAATACTTCAAGGTAATACAATGTTTAATTATTTAGACAGTAATGAGAATAAAGACAAACTATCATCTGACAATACAAATAGAATGTCAAGTGGATTTGAACCTTTATCTCCTTTCAGTGCCAATAACAAAAATAAACAGACTACGCATTTACCAAAATGGATAATTAACAATTCAGATAATAATTCAAAACATGAAAATCATTCAACTAACTATAACTTTAAATGGTTAGACGAACACAAAAACAAGCCAGCTAGCAATAATAAAAATTATTCTCCAAAATCATTAAAATATAATGATTCCTTGTCTAAATCTACACAACCATCAACTGAAAACCCTAAACTAACGACGACTAAAACTAACCAAGAAACATCGAACACTTCAAGAAAACATGTTGCTAATATAACAACAAGCAATTCTAAAGATATCCTGAAAAAAGCCAGAAATTCACTCAATAATAATCAAATAGATACTGCACTAGGACATTATATGAACCTAGTTAAATCTTCAGAAAAACTTAATCAAGTGGTTGATGATTTAGAGAAAGTCATATCTGACCCGCACATTAATAATACTGCTACAATTCTTCAAACACTGGCTGATGCATATACTAAATCAGGAAATTTTGAAAAAGCACTACCTCTTTACCATAAAGCACTTGGTAGATAAAAATACAGTATAGGAGGACAGAAAATTGGAAACAACATTACTTTTAGTAAAACCAGATGGAGTACAGAGAGGTCTAGTAGGTACTATTATCAGCAAGATTGAACAAAGAGGTCTAAACATAGTTGGAATGAAAATGTTATCCGTATCAAATGAACTTGCAGAAGCACATTATGCCATACATGAGGATAAACCATTTTATAATGGTCTAATTAGTTATATAACCTCTTCTCCAGTAGTAGCAATAGCATGGCAAGGCAATAAAGCTGTATCTGTTTTGAGACAAGTATTAGGGTCTACCAATCCTACAGAGGCAAATCCCGGTACCATAAGAGGTGATTATGCAATAGATATTGGAAGAAACCTCACACATGGTTCAGATAGTGCTGAAAACGGTAAAATAGAAGTAAATTTATGGTTCACACCAGAAGAATTAATTGAGTGGACTCGGAACGATAGCAAGTGGATATTTGAATAAAAAATGTGTTTAGTACAACATTTCTGACAAGCCTATTATTGCATCCTAAGCACTACTTTACCCTCAGACCAAAGAGTCTCCAATCCATAATGTTCTCGCTGTATTCCAACAAAAAGGTGCACCATAACATCTCCAAGGTCCAATAATACCCAACCACTCTTAGCTTGATCATCCAAGTCAGGAATACTTATCTTACGCTTAATATCAATATTATCTGCAACTGCCCTAGCTAAGGCTTTTATATGTCGTTCTCCAGTACCAGTAGCAATAACATAATAGTCACTAATTATTGATATACCTTGTAAGTCAATTAATACAACAGATTCAGCCATCATACTAGTTATAGTATCAATAGCATTATGCGCAATATCAAGACTAGTTGATTTCATGAAATGTACACCTCATTAGTTAAAACATACCATATAAAGCAGTAATTAATCGAGCTCTTCTAAAATCTTTCTGTAATCTGTCATATCATTAATCTCATATACAATACTATCATCCCACTCAATCCATTCGACACAGCCTTTATATTTGTCAACGACATTACGACCGCCAATATCCCCTTTTATCATCAACAATTCTGACCAAATATCACGATCAAACAGAACAGGATTAGCTTGTTTTCCATTCACTTTAGGAGCAACTATCAATGCTGCAGTCTCATAATATTTTAAAATTAACGCATTAATCAAATCAGAATCTACAAATGGTTGATCAGCCAATAAAAAAATAACTGCGCCAATATCATCATCTAAAGACTTAAGACCAATTTTCAAAGATTCACTCTGACCAATAGACCAATTCTCATTTTTTACAGTCTCCACACCAACATGCCGCAAACTACTGACAACTTCTTTATGTCTATTGCCAACAACCACCTTGATAGTATTTACCTTACTTTTCATGGATACTTTAACTGAATGACCTACTAATGTATCATCCCCCCATGGCAACAACTGTTTAATACCAAGATTTGGATCCATTCGAGTAGATCCACCTGCAGCCAATACAATTGAAGCCACTTTACTGAACCGCATAAAACTCTTAGTTGAATCCAACAAGCTACCAATCAACACTTCATTAGCGCCACCCTCCATCAGCAAATTAGCCGTGTTAATTGCAAATGTATTATCATCAGAAGTTTTCACTTTGTTAATAAATGGCAACCACCTAGATTTGTCAGGAACCATTTTCATACCACCAATAGGACTAAGAAAGACATCTGATACAATTTCTGGCGTCACTTTTGATTCAGTATCAACATTGGCAATTCTAGATACTATTTGCGGCCTATGCACGTTAATTTCATTTAACTTCTTACCAAAAATATCAGAACCAACTACTGAAATTACCATCGTAGTATCTGTAGGAATAACTGGTTCGTGGTTATCAGGAGCCTTAAATGGACGCATTCTCGAACCATCTGCCTCAACAATAATTGTACATTTGCTCAATTTACCAATACGATAAAGATCATTAATAATTTGAGGTTCAAGACCATAAGCTTTATCACTATCTTGACTAACTAGTCCTGTAACTAATATATTAGGGATATAATCCAACATAGAAAATAACCTCACGATATCATCAGTATGCTGACCCAAAACAATATGGTTTTTTGCCAATTTAGTTTGAGCAGCAAAAATACGTGTGGTTGTAGTAGTGATGACTTTATGTCCAGCATCTACCAATTGTTCAGCCAACCTAAACATCAAAGTTGTTTTACCACCGGCACCAACTATTGAAATCAATTCAGATGATCCTAATCGCAATAATAGAGGCAAATTCATAGAGCTATATTCCTAATGAGATTTCAGACAAATGCTATATAATATTGATTCCAAGACGCCACCCCCAATTGCCAAGGCTTTATCAGATATCGTATAACAATACTCAACAATATTACGTGGATCAACATCAGCAATTTTTTCATTTCTAGATACTTCTATTCCATCTTGAATTAAACCCCGTAATACACCGGATACCTGCACTAACACCTCTTCAGTATTAACAACTGCTATACAATCACCAACCAATAAGCTATCACCAATTTCAGCACAATTACTTATCCTACCTGTACATGGTGCTCTTACAACTCTGTTACCCTTCACTCCGTTAACTTGTTCAGGAACACCAGTATCTGGAATAGCCTGTGCTCCTTTGTCATAAAATGCCTTTCCTAAACTATGTCCGCGCTTAGTCTCTATGACAACATCACAATTTTCACCAACTACAAAACCTGGCCCTAAACCAACAACAAAATAATCAGTGTCATAATCACTATCTATGTCTCTTTTTAACATTCTAGCATCAACTATAAAACCGGGATTCAAGTATTCAATACTTGCACCTTTTGGATCAACAATTACTGGAATAACGTCCCTACTTAAAGTGGGAACGTCTCCAATATCAGATCTTCTAAATATAACACCTTCTACGATATGTTCACCCGAAATTATTGCCTGTGATGCAGAAACACTTCTACGGACAGATCTTGGATTTTCAAGTTCTAACACAATAATTCTACATCCTGCTCTAAACAACCTATAGATTACACCAGTAGCAAGATCACCACCCCCACGTACTATGATAGTACTATCTGTTAACATTTAAAGTTGCTTATACCTCTCAACACCCTTTCTGGAGTTAGAGGAAAATCATCAAACCAAACTCCAGTAGCATCATATACGGCTGCAGTAACAGCTGGTGCATATGGCAAAAATGGCATTTCAGCTACTCCTCTCAAACCCCATGGACCTTGTGGATCAGCACATTCCAGTATTACAGAATCTACTCTATCAGGAACGTCTAATGAAGTAGGAATCAGATAATTAGAAAATTTCGATGTTTTAACATACCCATCCTTGACTATTAAATTCTCCATAAGAGTATATCCATGCGCTTGCACCACAGCCCCTTCTATTTGTCCAACCACCTGAGTAGGATTTATTGCCTTACCAACATCATCAACTGATACAACGTCTAACACATTAATATGACCTGTTTCAATATCAACTTCGACAGAAACTGACTGAGCTACATACCCATATGTAATATTTGGATCACATTCTCCAGTATGAGGATCTAATGCTGTAGTTTCACGAGGAACAAACCTGTATTCACCAATAGCTGGTCTTTCTTCTGACATCCAATTCTTCAGAGCTAAATCGACTGCCCCCTTAATACTATTTCCAGCCATAAAAGTTAATCTAGATGCCGAAGCACTACCTGAATTTTTGGTCATTGAAGAATCCGCATCACCTAATCTAACCATATCAATACTAACTCCGCATGCTTCAGCAACCATTTGTACAAAAGCTGTATGAGCACCTTGACCACAATCCGCACCAGCATGATGCAATACAACATTTTCAATCTCAGAACCGCCATGAATTTCAACTTTGGCCCAACATTCTTCTGGAAAACCAAAGGAAAATCCAATGTTCTTTAATGCACAAGCAAATCCATGACCTTTCCTTATATTAATATCATCATTATCACTAATAGAAATTGTTGGCCATTCTGATCGTCTTTCACATTCATCAACTACTTGTCTAATCGTTACACCTTTAGGATACACATGATTAAACTGACCAATTGTTCCATCACTTATTAAATTAACTTTTCGCATTTTAACGGGATCAATACCCAACTTGTCAGCCAATTTGTTCACTTGACTCTCCGCTGCAAAAGCACCCTGGGGACCACCAAATCCTCTAAAAGCACCACTAGGAACATTATTAGTATACACTGCATAAGCATCAACTTTAACATATGGTATATCGTATGGACCAGTACATTGCAAAGTAGCATTTCCTAGAACCTTAGCGGAAGTGTATTCATAAGCACCTGCATCAGCAACCATCTCTACTTCAGCCGCAATAATTTTACCATTCGAATCAGCTCCCCATTTTGCTTCAATCTTATAAGGGTGGCGCTTATGATGACCTATAATTGATTCTTCTCGACTCCAAACAATGCGTACAGGGCGCAATATACCCTGTTGCGACAATTTCCACGAAGCTAAAGCTAAAACTATCTGTATAGAAATATCTTCTCTACCACCAAAAGCTCCACCAATTGCTGGATGAATAATTCTCACCTGCTCCACTGGAACCTGCAAAGCATGAGCTATTTGTTTCTGTTCTTCATGAATCCATTGACCAGCTGCTTCAACTGTAATTCGACCTTCCGTATCAATATATGATAGGCCTGCTTCAGGTTGCAAATATGCATGCTCCTGCCACGGAGTACGATATGAACTTTCTACAATCACATCACATGTATTCCAAACACCTGTAAAATCACCTTTACGAATCTTATTATGCTTAATGATATTTGATTCACGATCTTCAAACAGTAAGGGTGCATCTGGCTGCATAGCCTTGTATGGATCAGTTAAGACTGGTAAGTCTTGCCACTTGATAGAAATAAGATCACGTGCCTTAGATGCTATCTTCTCAGTTTCTGCTACCACAACTGCTACTTGATCCCCTATGAACCTTGCTACATCTGCACCCAATTTATTAGATCCAGGTCCAACTAAAACAGGCTGATCGTTATTAATTAATCCATACTCATTTAATGGCACATCTTTAGCCGTAAGAACAGCTACCACTCCTGGGTATGATCTAGCTTTACTAGTATCTATTTCTACAATCTGAGCATGTGGTTTTCCAGAAAACAATATCTTCATATGAAGCATATCGTCTGCCATAATATCAGCTGGAAACAAAGTTTTTCCAGTAACTTTGTCTAAAGCATCTATTCTAGGTATATCAGCTCCAATTATTCTACTCATATTATTAACTTTATAACTCTCATATAATTTCTGCAGCTTTTTCAATTGCCTCAAATATCTTGTAATATCCTGTACACCTACACAAATTTCCGGTTATAGCTTCTTCCGCCTGGTTTCTACTAGGACTAGAGACCTCGGAAACCAATTTCACACATGACATTATCAAACCAGGTGTACAATAACCACACTGTACGGCACCACAATCAATGAATGACTGTTGAATAGGATGCAAAGAATCTTTACCAGCAATACCCTCAATAGTAGTTATTTCAGAACCATGTGCTCTAGGAGCTGGAACCAAACACGACATTACTGCTTCACCATCTAGATACACCGTACACGCACCACACTCTCCTTCACTACACCCTTCTTTTGTTCCCACAAGACCTAAATCATCCCTCAACATATGTAACAAAGTCTTGTAACCAGCATCTACAACATCATGTTCAATACCATTAACAACGGTAGAAATTGTAGGTGTATCAACATTCTCTTCTGATATCCATGATCTTGATATAACATCAATATCATGTTCTTTTTCAATACCACTGCCTAGCAGAACAGGATTGTCCGGTAAATCATCTATGATACCCTCAGATAAAATTGATTCAAATGACCTCGCTGTCAATACCCTAACCATAGTCTTCCTATAATCGGCAGAACTCCTCAAATCGTCTATTGGTGTCACAATCTCACAGATATTATCTACGACACAATTAACAAGTTCACTATCAATTACATGTCCAATTAACAATTTCTCCGCTTCTTTTGCTCTGACAATAGTAGGAGCAACAGATCCTAGTGTAATACGAGCATCCTTACAAACTCTACTATCCTTATTTTCAAAACCTAATAATAAACATACATTAACTACTGCTATCGCTTGAGCCTTTCGAAGGCCTAATTTTTTAAATACACCCCTAACATCATCTCCTAAACTAGAAAATGTTATTTCTGTCAATATTTCATCAGTCCTCATTACAGTCTTTCGTACACCTAGATAAAAATCAGATAGTTTTACTTTACGTACTGAATTTAACGATGTCAATGTCACAGTTGCATCCATTGCCATTAAAGGAGTAATTGTGTCATTCGCTGGTGAGGCTGTGATCAAATTACCAGCAATAGTAGATCTATTCCTAATTTGAGGAGCACCAACTTCCCAACAAGCTTGCGCAAGAGGCAGAGCATAATTGCGAATTGTACTAGATGCTACACATTGATTATGAGTAACCAGAGGACCCAAAGAAATGACTCCTTTAGAATCACGCCGTATACTATCCAGCCCATTAATTCTGGAGATATCGATTAAAGTATTAACATCTGGATGCATTCTACGGTCAAGTTCAACAATCATGTCAGTTCCACCTGCTACTATGCGCGCAAGACGACCTTTTGATTGCAATATTTCCAATGCTTCTTCTATAGAATCAACTAAATGATAATTATTCCACATAATTCTTCCTGATACTTTTATAGTCCTCTATCGCTTTCGCAGCCCTCGATAATTTAGCAACATGTGTGATGCAAAAACCATCATCTTCAATTTCGTTACATATTTCATCTAAAATAAACAGGTTATTCATATTATGTATTTCAACCTCAAGAATACTGAACATATCTAATTCTAGATTATCATAGAATACTCTTACAACATCAAGACTCAAAATACCAACGTTAACTTTCTCAAAGTATATATCCCTAATATGACGATTCTGCCGCAATTGAAACTTTAATTCTAGGACCTTATTTTCTATAATTCTTTCTAATAGATGAACAGCATAAGCATTTTTCCACCTAGTAATATCTACAATGTCTTCATCAATTTCAAATTCAAATTCATTTCTCACTGAAAATCTAGGATGGTTAGATTTACTAGACTTAATAGTAACAAAATGATTATTAAGAATATGTCGCAATCTTAACTTATATCCTGCAGACCAAATATCATTGTTAATAGTATCATAATAATCATCAACAACTTTATGTTCAGAGACTATACCTATTCCATATTCTCCAATACATTGACAATCATAATATTTTCCAAACAATTTATTGTTCGGTATTTTAAAGCTAACTTCAATTTCCATCATCATTAATACGCCATCCAATCTCTTTGAATTCCGAAGAATCTACAATTGATTGAGGGACATTCACCAATGTTGCAAATGCTTCAGCACATATTTTTCCATTATCAAGATATATGTAACCATCTGCTTTGAGCCTGCTACTACTCAATTGAATAATCTTTCCCATTACCCTAAGATCATTTTCTACTGGAACAGGTAAACGATATTTTATATTAAGCTTCACTGTCATCATAAATCGATTACTGTCACCAATCATTGCAGTCCTACTACAAACCTCATCTAACACAGACGATATGATTCCACCATGTACAATGCCTGGATACCCTTGGTAATCTACAGGAAAATTACAATGAGTCCAAACCTCATCAATACCATTATCATAAAATGACAATCTTAGACCAATATGATTATCAATTCCACATACAAAACAATTGTCAGAGTTGGGTTGTTTGTACTGAGATTGCCGCATAATCAACAGGAATTATTAAATGATTCACACAATTTTTCAGGTGAAGTATATCTGATTAATGAACGTGCTAAAATTAAAGTTGGATCAACTATGTGTATATTATCTATCATATCTTCTTTAATAACCAAAGGAATCTCTGTACATCCAGAAACTATCAACTCAGCTCCTTTAGCAACTAGTTCTGACGCAGCATACAATAAATCATTACGAGCACGATCACTGTGTATATCTGGATTAGCTTTTATACCGTACTCTTTATCAACTATTGAAGGATGAACAACATTATTCTGAGTGTGATAATCAGGTAATACGGCACACATATCTTGTGACATTAGACATTCTGAATAAACACGAGATTCAACTGCACCATTGGTCCCTAAAACACCAACATTAGTTACCTCTGGCCAATTAGATTTTATATAAGCAACAGTTTCAACAATCATATTTACCAATTTTACTTTACTTTCTCTCCGATCAATATCCTGCAATATAATTTTCCATATAGGGTTTGCATGCACGCTATTACAAGATATACCTATAACACCATCTCCAACATCTTCCAGACTTTTAACAATATCAGCTATAGCCAGTCCTGGATTTATCGAAATCCTTCCCTACAAATAGTCTGTACGATCAACTACATATGACCACAGCGACATAAAAATCAAAGAAATATGATCTTGATCCATAAAAGCATGTGTCTGTTTAATTCTTTTGTTAGCTAGATCAATACCAGCCTGAGGACCTAAACCACCTACTATTCCAATGACAGAACTCTTATCATAAATCAATACTTAATCCTCATTAGATGTTTCTGTAATATTAATTCCTATACCACTCCATGTAAAAGTTCTCACCTCAGATGTAATTCCAGCAGGCTCATACAAAGGCAAACCTTCAGAACTTACACCTACTTGTCTAGCAGTTACCACTGACCATCTAAAAACATGGGGAACTGATTCAGATGGTTTCATATCTACATTAAGAACATATCTGGTAGTAATCGTAGAATCCTGAATTCTTTTAGCCTTTCCAGATGTTACATCTTCAACTGTCACCAAATAAACTTCATCCTCCCTCAAATTTGCTATACCCGTCCACTGTAAACTAACCGCCTGTTCCACATACGATATAGCCTGACCATCTGACGGATTCAACAAATTAGGAGCCGGATATGGTGGAAGCGAAGTTTCTGTAGGAGTAGGTCCGGACGTTGGTAATGGCATATCAATTGGAATGGTTAAAGATTCACCAATTGAGATAGCATAATCTGGAGGTAATTTACCATTCACTTCAGCCATAGACTTAAAACTTACTCCAAAATATGCTGCTATACTGGACAAACTCTCCCCTGCAGAAACTACATGAACTGGACGAGCTGCTTGCGTTAATGCCAAGGGTACCATAGTAGATGTAATCGTCGGAGCAGGCGTAGCAGTAGGAACAGGAACCAATACTTCTTGACCAACAAGTAATGGACAGGATTGGGTAAATCCATTCAACTGAAGTACACTCTGTACTGATACATCATAAGTTACAGCAATCAATATACAATTGTCTCCTTCTATTACTTTATGTACTATTGGAGGCAAAGAAGTACTCGTAGGCAATTTAGTAGGTATCTTCGTCGGAGATTGAGTAAATGTTGGCACTGACGTTGCAGACGGTGTAATAGTAGCTGTAGATTCTAAAAATGGATTGTTGCCGGATGACACCAACAACAACGCTAAACCACCTAAAACCATAAAGGTAATTGCTCCAATTATCACAGTAACAGGAACATTTACACTTGACTTTCTAACTTTCTCCGAGGAGGCAGGTATTTCTGCATTAGATTGAATATCATCACTAGCTAATTCAGCACCACAAACTAAACACTTAGTCGCTGCGGAACCAACATTCGACTCACATATAGGACATATTCTAGACTGACCAAAACTACTTAATTTAGATTTCTTCATAGATATAATTCCCAAAAAAATACATTGCTATTGATCAGACCTCTTTTTTAGCATCACCTAAACCTAAATCATTTGCAATACTCTTCATTGCTTCTAATACATTAGAGACATGCTCCCAAAGTTCTAACCCCAAATCCATAGAAGCATTTTCAATTTCAACCCTATCAACTCCTGATGCAAACCTCTTATCCTTCCATTTTTTTCGCACTGATTTAACTTTTAGATCTATAAGTGATCTACTAGGTCTAACCAATGCAACAGCACTAATTAGACCAGTTAATTCATCACAAGCATAAAGTGTCTTATCACGCAGTGTAATTGGTCTGACTCCAGTATGAGGTGCATGGCTTAGTATTGTTTGAATAACATCATCAGACACATTCAAATCTCGAAGTATTGAAGCACCTTTTACTGGATGACCTTCTTCCGAAGGATGTATCTCCCAATCAAAATCATGTAATAAGCCAGGTATTCCCCATTCATCAAGATCTTCTCCAAAAAGTGATGCATAATACCTCATAGATGCTTCCACTGCTAACATATGTCTACGCAAACTCAAACCTTGCACATACTGACATACTATATTCCAAGCTTCATCTCGAGAAATTTTACTCATCTTACGTCACCTTTACCAAAAGAATTATCTACTATTTTTGTGATAAATATCTCATGATACCATCTATAGACATATAAAATGGATTAGCGGTCTCATATTTAATTATTTCATCATCTGACAGACCCGCTTTGCTAGCCCTATCTCTATACCAATTAACATATCTCAACATACTTTCATCATGATCATAACTGCCCATCATCAACTTTTGTACATATTGTACAACTATATTGATTTCAGAAGACAATATATCAATGTGTTCATTAACATTCTCAACATGACCAAAATGAGTAAGATAAATGCGCTTCAAGAATAGTGCACGTAATTTGTCTAAACTATGTTGCCATTCACCAGCATCAAATTCAGGAGGAGGAGCAGGTAATGAAACAAATGCATTTCGGGAAATTCTAATACCTGCTATATCACCAACGAAAGCAAAATCATCTACACATAGAACATGATGATGATTAGCATGACCACACACGTCCATGACTCTAAAACATACTCCATCAATTACCAATTCGTCCCCATCATGTAACCCATGAACACGCTTCTCATCTATAGGTAAAGTATCGCCCCATAAAGCATCCATCTTATCACCATAAATTCGTGCAGCGCTTTTTAAAAGGCGAGAAGGATTAACTAGATGCTGTACTGCTCTATGATGAATATATATCTGTGCACCTTGACTAGCTAAATAACCAGATGCACCTGAATGATCAAGATGCAAATGTGTCAACAATACATGTCTAATATCCTCAATTCTTATATTATTCCTAATTAGCTCTTGCTTTAAATTACCAACAGTTGACGCTGGACCAGTCTCAATTAGTATTGGTCCTGTAGAACCAAAAATCACAAATGAAGCAACAGACTCATTAATATTACAAAAATTCAAATCTAAAGTAATTATTTTCATTCCTTGAAACTACCCTGTTTAAATTCATCCAACCAATCTTTTTCTTGTTGTGTCAGATTAGATTCTGTCAACAAATCAGGCCTACGGCTCCAAGTTCTAAATAGAGACCATTTTTTTCTCCACAAATTAACTTTTGCATGGTCTCCAGATAATAAGACATTTGGAACTTCCCATCCACGAAAATTAACGGGTCTTGTATAATGTGGATGTTCCAACAATCCTCTATCTGAATGAGAATCATTTTGTGTGGCTCCTTCATCTCCTAAAACTCCAGGCATTAACCTTGTCACAGTGTCTATTATTACTAATGCAGGAAGCTCACCCCCTGTCATCACATAATCTCCTACAGATATCTCATCAGTTGCCAAATATTTCCTAATCCTCTCATCAAAACCTTCATATTTTCCCGATATTAAAATAAGATCACTTAAACCGGCTAATTCTAAAGCTACATCTTGGTTAAATATTCTGCCTTGAGGACTTAACAAAACAATTGCACTAGATTTCTGATTTGTAACTGATATTGATTCAACAGCAGCAAACACAGGATCAGGTTTCATAATCATTCCTCCACCACCACCATATGGAGCATCATCAGTAGTACGATGACGATTATGGGCATGATCTCTAATATCGTGTACACTAATCTGTAACAAACCTTTTTCTTGAGCTCTACCCAATATGCTGGCATCAAGATAAGGTGTACAAACTTGAGGGAACAATGTTAATAAATGAATATTCACATACAAATTCTACCACTTCAATGCGAGAAGCAACATAAAATCACAACGAATATGCTACAATCAACACATGTCATCATCAATTAATAAGACTAAAATAATACTAGCATCCCAATCTCCAAGAAGAAGAAAATTATTATCGCTTATGATTAGAAACTTTACTGTTAAACCTGCAAAGATTGATGAATCAATTTCCTCATTAGAATCTGCCAAATACCATGCCTCTCGCTTAGCAAAAAATAAATCACATAAAATTGCTAATCATGTTGACCAGGAAGACATCGTTATTGGGGCCGATACAATTGTCACATATGAAAACACAATACTAGGAAAACCAAGCAATAAACACGAAGCATTTCAAATGCTAAAAACCTTAAATGGCAAAACCCACAAAGTAATAACAGCATTATCTATTCATACTAACAAATCCAAAACCATTATAGACACATGCTGCGAAACCAATGTCCAGATCAGAAACATGTCTGATGAGGAGATTAACTCATATATTGATACTAATGATCCAATGGACAAAGCAGGTAGTTATTCAATTCAAAATAAGACATTTAAACTAGGTCATACCCCTAATGGATGTCTGGCAAATGTTATAGGATTACCGTTATGTCACCTAGCAAACACATTTAATAAGTTAGACACAAAAATTGACAACTCAATAGCAGAAAAATGTCAATCATACATTAACTACGATTGTCCCGTAAGTGAATCTATATTAAAACAATAATCACTATGAAAAAAGCTTTTATTTTATTGATATTATGTCTTGTAGCATGCACAGTACAGCAAGACAATCCCACATCCAATCCAGCGACAGATCTACCACCACCTGCATTAGCAACAGATAGTCCACCAAGTGCAGAAAGTACGACAATTGAATACCTAATGGCATGGAAAAAAAACGATTTCAACTCAATGTATGAACTTCTATTACCTGAATCAAAAAATACCATTAGTCAAGAAGATTTTGTAAATACATATCAAAATGTAAACTCAATTGGTGTTTTTACTAACACTGTAGCTAAACACATATCCACTCAACAGAACAATCTAGATGCTAAAAGTTATGTTGACCTCACATTATATAGCTCACTGGTTGGAAACATTCATAGAGAAATAACATTGCCCCTTAAATTTAAAAATAGGGTATGGGGAATAGAATGGAATAAAGGATTAATCTTGCCAGAATTAATAAACGACAATAACCTATATATGGATTATATAATTCCATCACGTGCAAATATATATGATAGAAATGGACTAGCATTTGCTGCACATACTGATGCAGTATCCTTAGGAGTCATACCAGGAGAAATAAATCCCGAGCAAGAAGAACAATTATTACAAGATTTATCACCATTATTAGGAAGACATCCTGAATCCCTGAAAAGTCTGTATGCATCATCAAAGCCGGAATGGTACGTACCATTAGGAGAGACATCATCCAACGAAATAAAAACTATTTACGATAAATTAACTTCTTATTCCGGTCTAATTATGAAACCTTACCAAACTAGGTATTATGTAGGTGGCAAACTAGGTGCACCTCACGCAGTTGGATACACAGCTCTTATACCGGAAGAACAATCAGAAATATATAAATCAATGGGTTATAGAGGAGATGAATTCGTAGGTGTACAAGGACTAGAAGCATGGGGTGAAACGTATCTATCAGGAAAACGAGGTGGTGCACTACATGTAGCTAGTCCAGAAGGTAAATGGGTAACTACATTAGCAGAATCAAAATCATCGCCAGCCCAAGCTATATACACAACTCTGGATCGCAGATTTCAAAAAGAGGTACAAACAGCATTGCAAGATCTAGTAGGTGCAGCAGTAGTACTAAACATGAATACAGGTGAAGTCTTAGCTATGGCATCCTCACCTTCTTTTGACCCCAATTTATTTGATCCAGCTAACTACAATATTATGCAACTCGAAGAAACTATCATGAATCCTTACACACCATTAATCAATCGAGTAACTCAAGGACAATATGCTCCAGGATCAACCTTCAAAGTAGTAACTATGGCTAGTGCACTTGAGTCCAATTTATTCAATGCAGAACAAATATATTATTGCGGACATACTTGGACTGGATTAGGAACAGCTTACACAAAATACGATTGGACATATGATAAAGGATTTGCTCCATCAGGCAATTTAACGTTAATTGGTGGTCTACGTAGATCATGTAACCCATGGTTCTATCAAATAGGAATCTCACTTCATAATTGGGCGGATTATTTTCTTCCAGATATGTCTCGTAAGTTTGGCTTAGGTAGTCCTACGGGAATCATTGGATTACAACAATCAATTAATGAAGAAGTAGGAGGAATAATTCCTAATGTAGATTGGGCAAAAGAAACTAACACATTGTGGACTCCCGCTAATACTGTCCATATGGCAATAGGACAAGGTGATATACAAGTTACACCACTACAGATGGCCCAACTATATGCTGCCATCGGCAATGGTGGCACGATTTATAGACCTCAATTAATCCAATCTATTAGTGCACCTGATGAAAAACCCTCATTTGAATTTAAAGCAGAAGCAGTATCACAACTACCAGTATCATCTAATAACTTAAATGCCGTTAGACAGGGATTATGGGAAGTAGTAAACGATCCAAGTGGTACAGCTAACTATCGCTTCAGACAACTTGATATACCCATATATGGTAAAACTGGTACAGCTGAAGACCTACCCAGAAATCCACATGCTTGGTTCGCTGGCTTTACCAATGCACAAAGACCAAATACACCTGATTTTGCAGCTGTCATCGTACTAGAAAATAAGGGGGAAGGCTCAGAATGGGCAGCTCCTATATTTAGACGGCTAGTAGAAGTATACTTCCTAGATGAAATCGATACATTGTACCCATGGGAAGTAGAAATAGGTTTAACAGCAACACCAAGTCCAACTCCCATACCTGAACCAAAACTTCACATAGTACAATCCGGAGAATCATTGGGAAGCCTCTCAGGATTTTATAAAGTACCACTAGCAGATATCATGTTGGCAAATAATTTAAATAATCCCAACCTATTATCTCCTGGACAAGAACTTGTAATACCATTAGGAGGAATAGAAAATCTAACTCCAACACCTACTCATACTCCACTACTTGAAATATCAAGTACTCCACAACCATAGTGAACAATCAAGTAATAGGACTAATCACAAAATCGCAAAGTGGATTCTATTCAGTCCATTGCAAACATGGAGTAATCCAATGCAAATTAAGAGGACATTTAAATCATAAACGAATATCTTCTAACTTAGCCGCTATTGGAGATAATGTCACAATCAACTTACTTGATGATGGCACAGGTATCATCACCAACATTTTGGAACGCAAGAGTTTTCTTTCACGAAATGCACCAAAAAGTACAAATGATAACATTCCAAAACATAGATATCATCAAATAGAACAAGTATTGATAGCCAATCCAGATCAAGCAATATTAGTATTTGCATGCGTTGATCCTAAACCCAATCTAAGAATGCTTGACAGATTCCTGGTAATTACTGAAGCAAATCATATACCAGCTATTATTTGCATCAACAAAATAGATGCCAGTCCCAATAATATGCACGAAACTCAATTCAGAACATATGAAAAAATTGGTTACAAAGTAATTTATATATCAACTTTTACTAATAAAAATATGGTTTATCTACGAGAAGTCTTATCTAATAAAATTTCAGTATTATTAGGACCATCTGGCGTAGGAAAATCATCAATCCTCAACGCACTAAACCCTAATTTAAACTTACCTGTTGACGAAATCAGTAGGAAAAACAAAAAAGGTAAACATACTACAGTATACCCACAATTAATTCCTCTTGATAACGATTCCTGGTTAGCTGATACTCCAGGTTTAAAAGCACTTGATTTTTATGACATTGAACCTGAAGAATTAGATGCTTACTTTAGAGAAGTAGCACCTCTAGTATCACAATGTTCATTCAGTAACTGTTCACACACACATGAACCAAATTGTGCAATTGTTGAAGCAGTAAATGCAGGTCAAATTACTAATCAGAGATACAACAGCTTAATTCAAATGAAAACTAAATAAGTCTATTCTACCTCTGATTCATCTTCATCATCTTCCCAACTAATTATCCAAACACATAATCCAGCTACAGATACCGTAGCAACTATTAAGGCAACCCACTGTCCCCACAACAAACCTACATCTCGTGCCTCGTAACTTATGATAGCCACCATACCAATTCCCAAAACCAACCAAGCAGCGATTCTTGGATGATTTCTAGCCAAATTCATTACATTAGACATTACAATTTACCTCCCTCCAAAAATATCATTTGGACAATACTATTTTACCCCATTCACATCGAACCTGTACATATATATCTTCAAATGAATTATTATTATTAATAACCACATCAGCACTATTTAACTTATAATCCTGTGACATTTGAAAATCCAACATTTTTTTTGCTTCAAAATTGCTAATATTATTACGTTCCATTAACCTCTGTAATCTCACTTTTTCTGAAGCATCAACAACCCAAATACTATTACACTTATCAGACAAACCACTTTCCAACAATTTGATTGCTTCAACAACAACCACATCCTTATTAGTAGTAGATATCAAGTTCTCAATTCTCAAACGAATAAGTGGATGTAACAACTCTTCTAATTTTTTCAATAATACACTATCATTAAATACAATTTTACCAAGTTGCTTCCGATCTATATTACCATTCTTATCTACAATATCTTTACCGAAAACATTTCCTATCTCAAGAATTGCTTGATCATCCTCCCGAAGCACTTCATGTGTGACAACATCAGCGTCAATAATGTCAGCTCCTAATTCACTCAAAATACCACAAACAATTGTCTTCCCTGTACAAATATTACCTGTCAATCCAATAAGATATGTTTCAGACAAACGATTCATATGTATCTATGAACGCTTACCCACATACAAATTATTCTTAGATGCAAAAAATAAATCTCTTCCAGGTCCTACAGCAAAAACAATAGTCTCTACTGGATTTTCTTCTAATATTGCCCTAAATTCACGTTGATAAGCTAATCTCAAACTAAATTGAAATACACCCTTAGATTTCGAATCTGTCAAATAAATAGATGAATATGGAGGAGGATAGGCAATCATTGAATGTGGATAATATATGTTTTCAAAAACAACATCATTCGACTTACCCACTCTACCATCAATATACATAATTTTAGTATTACATATAGGTGGTTCTTCTTGTGACTTTCTAATACATTCTGTCATATTTCCATTTGAATGCAATATATTTATAGTACCTTGCACAATTGAAATATCAATAGCATCACTTAAATCAATCGCTGACTCCGTAAAATATCTTTCAGGTGGTGCACCATAAAATTTGTCTTCTCTTTGAAACACCCAAATCTCATTAGCTAGAGGATCTAAAATATAGATACGATCCTGAAATGCCTCAATAATACTAGGTTGTTGCCATCCTTCATAAGGTGGAGTAAGCAAAGTTGCAGCCATTGCACCATCAGAAGTGCAATACACAATTATCCCACTAGAATCTAAAGCAATTAATGTATCTTGTTCGACAACATTCGGTTGATCCAACCAAGCAATATCAACAATATTATTTATAACTTGATTACCTACATTTCCATTACTGCACTCAAATATAGGATCTGTTTGATATGTACCACTTGTAGTTAAAACGGATCGATTAATAATTTGGTTTGATACATCTAATGTATATACACTGCTACCACGCGCAAGTATTGTTTGTATTTCAGGGATATCATTGTCGTAATTCAAATCGATTGCTGTCACATCTATTCTTTCCACACTATCAAGAACATCGATAACTGAAATAGCAGACTTTTCGAGAAATTCCACATCTGGATGATCATTACGTATCTGATTAGCTAAATCAGTCCACAACAACACCTGTCGCCAATGAGGTACAGCTTCTATAGGATCATCAATGCTGCTTGCAAAACCAGCTTCAATACGAGCCTGTTCTACATAATAATTAAATTGTCTAACTTTTCCAAACTGAACATAAACAAAAATGGTAAAAATAACTACAGCTACTGGAACACCTGCAGCTAACCATAACATTACAGATCCCGGTATACGAACATCTGAATCTGTTTCAGGAAGCAACCTCGGCGCCATTCTAGCAATACCAACTCGACACAACTCCAAACCATAAATCAATTTGCTGACTACTTCATTATAAAACTTTGTAATGAACAACAACCTATTCTTCGATTTGTCTTTACTATCAAAACTACTTTCAAGGTCTGACAAATTACCTTCATATATGCCTGTTCCGAAGTCATATGCTACATCATTACTATCATCTTCCACATTTCCATTATCAAGGTTTCCATTCTCATCCTCAGTTACTACTCCATTTGTGATTCCATTGACAGAATAATCATCTGCTCCCATCTCTACATTGTGATCATTGCTATCATCAATAACTCTTTTCTCCTCACTTTCTATACTACCTAAAACATCCGTGGCCCATTCTGAAGCTTCAACTTCACTGTATTCCACATTTCCATTATCAAGGTT
>DBHI01000040.1:30086-35136 GCA_002296125.1 Anaerolineales bacterium UBA832
TTTGTGATTCCATTCACAGAATAAATTGCAGCTAATGAAGATGACAAATAATTAACTTCAGATTCATCACAAAAACGACATAACATGCTAGGATGTTCTGACTGTGACATATTAGATATTGATGATATTAGTTCTGAGTCATTGTATAGTCTTGGAACTATTTCAGATGCATTCTCATCACTAATTCCATACATACTCATCCATAATAAATCCCCCCTGTCTACTGTAGTATGGAAATAATTAAGTATTACTTGATCTGACATTCCTACTGATCGCATTTCTATACTATTGTCAGGTATTTGTTCAAAATTATTATTCCTAATAATCACAACCTTTCCTGGTCCAGCCTGTGTTACATAGAGATCTTCATTACGTAATACAGCACACGTCAACCCAGCTTGTATAGGAGGCGAACTTCCACCTGCTCTATTAAGATCTAATATATGTTGATTTACTACACTAATTGCAGCACGAGATGCAGCAGTAATAGAACCAGATGTACCATAATAATATTCAGAAGCAATCTCAAATGAATGTAGATAATCATAGTCAGACTTGTAACCATCAACAAAATGTAACTGTAAAAACAATCGGTCGTCATCACGATTTCTACCTACTCTACCAGAAGGACTGATAAAATAAAAACAGCCAGGATTGCCCGTATCGTACTTAGACATGTTACCTGTTAGATAAATTGTTTCAGTACTAATCATAATTCATCTTAAATTTATAAGTTATCAACATAATTATTAAAATACAAGAAAGCAACGATATTGACCTAGTTGCACGTTCTATGCCGATATACAGAGAATATACAAATGCAAATACAACAAATTTCTTCTTGTAGCACAAAAATAATGACCTAATACAAATATTGAAATTTTTGGAATATAAAAACTTTACGATATTGAATAAGTAGTTCCTAATAACATTTAGGGTCTAAACTTTATCATCAATAGATTACAGAACCTAACAAAAACCTTAGTTGATTTGAGCAAATATATGGTTCTATATAATCTCGGACATTAAAGCAATCTGAATACTTGTACTAATTCAATCTTTCAATTACTGCTGCAGCACCCTGACCACCCCCAACACACATGGTCACTAATCCATATTTATTCTGACACCTAACCATTTCATGCAAAATAGTAACTATTAGCTTAGCTCCTGTACAGCCTAATGGATGACCTAATGCAATTGCACCACCATTTACATTAACCTTTTCTTTAGGCAATCCTAAGTTATTAATCACAACAATTGATTGAGAGGCAAAAGCCTCATTTAATTCAAAAAGATCTATGTCATTTAGATTTAAACCAGTAAATTCCAAGACCTTAGGCACAGACTTAATTGGGCCAATCCCCATGATTGCCGGTTCAACTCCTGCTACTGCATATCCACTAAATATCGCAATTGGACTAATACCTTTACTTTCAGCTAGTCTTCGCTCCATTAGCATTACACCAGCAGCTCCATCAGACAAAGGTGATGAATTTCCTGCTGTAACTGTACCTCCTTCCTTAAATGCAGGCCTAAGAGCTGATAATTCATCCATATTAGTATTTGGTCTTATAGTCTCATCATTTTCAAAAACCGTTTCTTTTATTTCATTATTCAGCTTTAATTTCAATGGAACTATTTCATCATCAAATTTTCCATCCTGACGAGCTTTAGAAGCACGCATATGACTATTGTAAGCATATTGATCCTGCACATACCGACTAACACCAAATACTTCAGCCACCCTTTCAGCAGTAAGTCCCATACTTAAATAAAAATCTGGACATTTGTTCATCAAAAAAGGATTAGGACTATAATTTAAACCAAACATAGGTAATAAACTCATAGATTCTATACCACCGGCAACAATTATTTGCCCACTACCCGTAATAATTGACTGTGCTGCATTAGCTATGGATTGCAAGCCACTAGCACACAGACGGTTTACCGTTTGACCTGGAACATCAACAGGAAGACCAGCCCTAATAGAAATAGTACGAGCTATATTCATACCCTGACTAGCTTCAGGCATAGCACAACCCATAATCACATCATCAATTTCCTCAGGTAATACTCTACCATTAGTTCTTTCTAGCAATGAGTTAACTATTACTGCACCCATCTCATCTGACCTATAATGACTCAAAGTGCCTTTATTAGCTTTACCAACTGCTGTACGTGATGCAGATACTATGACTGCTTGCCGCATTATTCTATCTCCCACTATATTTCAAATAATGTTCACTCAATATACAATAAAACTCTAGTTTCGCAAAACTTTACCTGTTGCGAGAACATGTTTAATTCTGTCAATAGTCTTATCCATACAAATCAATTCTGTAAACACTTGTCTCTCCAATTCGTAAATATATTGTTCATCAACCCATTGTGATTCGATTATTCCTCCACCACATAGAATCCACGCCAATTTCTTACCAATCTTAGTATCATGTTCAGTAAAATTTCCTGCTTTATGCAGCTGATATATATCCGCAAGAAGAATCGAATATATATTTTCACCCCCAATATAAATTTTCTCGCGTATTGGAGGACGATAATTACCAGTTGACATATGTATCACAGAAGCTTTAGCCTCATTCAACAATTGTTTCCTATCCAAAACTATATGGTCTGCTTCATTAATATAACCTATCTTTTTTGCATCAAATGCACTACTAGAGACAGTAGAAGTCATGAGCGTCATAAAAACATGTCTAACAAATGGAAGAGCATCCACATCAGCGGCGATCCTCATCGAACTAGAAACTACTCTCCTTAGAATCTCCTTGCATCCCCCTCCTGCAGGCACGAGACCAGCGCCTACTTCAACTAAACCCATATACAATTCTACATGTGCTACTATTTGATGACATGACATTGCCAACTCAGCTCCACCACCTAGTGCATAATTAAAAGGAGCTACCACCACTGGTTTAGTACAATATCTTATTAAATCTAAACTATCTTGAAACTCAACTATAAATTTCTCTATTAGATTACTTGATTTAGCCGATGAAATATGTTGAATAAGATAATGCAAGTCAGCGCCGGCACTAAACATTTTGCCATTGTTAGCTATTACAATACCCAACACATCATTAGAAGACTCTAAATACCTAATTGAATTTTGAATCATCTCAAGATCAGACAAACCAATTGAATTCACTTTGCCAGTGAATTCTAACTGAAGTACACCACTACCAATATCAATCAACCTACTAGTCTTATTGGATTCCAATATCTTAATATCAAAACCAACATTAGACTTTTTAAAGAAAGTACTTTTATTTTGAACTGAAATAGATTTATATTTATGAGAATGCCAGTCATAATATTCACGGCTCCCAGGCTCACCTCGATAAAAGGAACAATTACCGTCTTCAATCATTTTGTACACCCAGCTTCCAATATCATACCCATAACTCTCTACAAATTCCAAAGTATCCTTAACTCCTAATATGTCCCAAATTTCAAACGGTCCATAATCCATCATATAACCAAAACGCATAGCACAATCTATAGACCACAAATCATTAGCAATCTTTTCAGAACACTTACTTACATAACTAAACATAAAGGCAAAACTATGTAAAACGTATTCGGCAGCACGATCATCAAAAGCAAACCAAGCCTTTAATCTATCATCAAGATTCTTAATTTTTTTAATAGCACGAACAGATTCATATTCTACTAATGACGGTTTCTCATGTTCCATTGTATCGAAATTAATAGGCCAAAATTCATTGCGACCATCTTTATTTAAAACGGTTTTGTAAAAACCAACCCCGGTCTTATTACCTACCCAATTAAGTTTGACTAATTCTGCAAAAATTTGTCCAATTGAATCTTCAGAATCAAGTCCAGCTTCATCTCCAGGTATACGATTTGCGCTATTTCTACCAATCATATAAGCTACATCAATACCAATTAAATCCATTAATCGAAAAACAGCTGTATTTGGCGAACCAATTAATGGACCACAAATTGTGTCGATTTCTTCAATTGAATAACTGTTATTCAACGCGTAATTAATACGCCAAAAATTATTTGCTAACCCAATTCTATTAGCTATAAAACCTGGTGTATCCTCACAAACCACTGGATGCTTACCTAACCTTTGAGAAATTCTGGTAAGGAAAAACTCAACTAGCCTAGCGTCTGTATCTTCATTTGGAATAATCTCCAGAAGCTTTAAATGTCGAGGAGGATTAAAGAAATGTATACCTAAAAAATGAGTACGAAATTCTCTAGAACAATGCTTACATAAATCACCTATTTGAAAACCTGAAGTATTAGTAGAGACAATTTGAGAATCTGACCTAATTTTATCTATTGCAGTAAAAACTTCCTTTTTTATTTCCAAATCTTCAACAACAGCTTCAATAATCCAATCAACCTCAGACAATCTAGAAAAATCATCCTCTAAATTACCTGTTTCAATCATATCGACATGATCTTCTACAAAAAATACTTTAGTATCTTGCCTCCGTACTTTCACAAGATTATTGTTCACTATCCTATTACGAACTGCACGATCCGACAATGACAAACCTAAATATTTTTCATCATCATTTAATGATGTTGGTACTATGTCCAACAATAAAACAGAAAATCCTGTTCCAGCTAATAAGCCAGCGATACTAGCACCCATAGTACCAGAACCAATAACAGCAACTTTACGAATTGAATAATTAGCTTTACTCATAATACCTCAAAGTATATAATCAACATAAAAATCATACAAATGCACTACGATTTTGATAAATTTATAGAAAGACGAAATACAGGCAGCGGTAAATGGGACACATATGATGATGACGTCATACCGATGTGGGTTGCTGACATGGATTTTGCTGTTGCTAAAGAAATTAAGGTTGCTCTAACGCAACGTGTAAATCACGCCGTATTTGGATATTCCGCAAAGACGCTACCAAATCTTCTAAACACTATTTGCGAACGCACTCAGACGCTTTATAATTGGCACATCAAACCTGAAGAAATTATGTTCTTTCCAGGACTCGGGAGTGCACTAAACGTTTTCTGTAAT
>DBHI01000091.1:0-4474 GCA_002296125.1 Anaerolineales bacterium UBA832
GTAAATATGGGTCTCCGCGCAGACTGGTTTTCACAAAATAGACAGGTCTCAGCTAATATGTACGACCCTTTAGCGGTATTTGAAGGAACAGAAGGCTGGTCCGGTACAGTTGGAATCCCTGGCAACCCTACATTGGTTGACACGGAAACCCAGCTTGCGCTTGCTCCACGTTTAGGTATATCTCACCCAATCACTGATCGTGCAGTATTGCATTTTGTCTATGGCCATTTTTATCAGAGACCATCGTGGACAAAAATATTCGGGTTCTCCTTTATTAATTTTGCCACATACGATTTAGAGACAGTACAGGATCCATATGCAAACACGGTTACCTATATGGATCAGTGGCAAGGATGGTTAGGAAATCCTCTAATGGAATACGAGCAGACAATTCAGTATGAACTTGGCATTGATTACAATATAGCTGATAAGTACAAAATTGATGCGACTGTTTACTATAAGGATGCTCAGAATCAAACAGTAGCCCGTGAAGCAAGGATTGATGCAAATGACTATGATACACCAGCGACATATACTACGTTATACAACAAGGATAATCCTTACAATGTCCCTGTTATGATTTCAAATATGGCTTATGCTGATTCAAGAGGCTTTGAAGTAAACTTTTCTACTTTTTTTAATGGCCCCTTTAACCTAAATGCTATCTATGATTGGTCATTAGTAAGTGCTGGTTCGGCAGGCTACTCTTCTTTATTTGAAGACCCGGCTGAAATCCCGGCTAGATGGGGCTATGGAAATATTAAACAGCCATGGAATACCCAATCCAAATTCAAACTTAGTGGTAACTTCTTTCTACAAAAGTATGATCTCAACATCAATATCTACAACAGGTATGAACAGGGTGTAATGTTTACTTATCATGGTCCAGGTGACGTATCAACTGAACCTAATAATAAGAGATGGCAGCCCTTTACAAGAACAGATATGAAAATAACAAAAGGTTTTACTGTGGCAGGTGTTAGAGCTGAGCTAAGTGCTGATGTTAGAAATCTTCTTAATGATAAAGATTTAATCTTACTTGGTGGTGATCAACTTATAAATTACATGGAAAATGGTCAGAATGAAGAAGCGCTTCCAACTCACTCTTATTCGGGAGAGCCAAACGAGTGGGCTTGGTATAACAGTTATACAAACCCAAGAAGACATATTTATTTTCAGTTGAAAGTTGATTTCTAATCATTGAAAAAAATAGAAATCTGTCAAGAAAAACTGAAAATAAAAATTTAAGGAGAAATAACTATGAAGAAAAATTATCTAATTATCGCTCTGGCATTCAGCACTGTGTTTGCCCAGACTTGGGATTTTAAACATCTCAGACGAGGAAAACTTTGGGCAACAATGTGGAACAGTGGTGTAGTTGGATATCCAGTAGATGAATGTTCCATGTTTGGAAACTATTATGATTATCCTGGTTATACAACGGTGGGTGATTGCGCAGACGCTTTTGCGTTGGCGGGTCATTCCGGTTATCTATTACATGCCAGTTTAGGAGATGTTACCCATGGGTATTCATACTACTCTCGTGCGTATCCTTCTGGTACATACATGTATGTTACTTCTCAGAGTGCAGAGTCCTTTAATAATGGGATGCAGGATCCGGCTATAGATGCTGAGCTTGTTGTGACCGGAGGGCATATGCTTGATTGGGTTGGTGTTCAGATTGATATGAGACACTTACAGTGGAGTTATCCTGATTTGGATGATTTTATAATCCACGAGTATCACATAACGAATCCCAGCACTAATACTGACAATGTAACTGGTTTGTATTTTTCTCCAAGAATCGCTGAAAATATTTCATTAAAAGGTCGGGATTATAGTGCCGGAACTGGTAATGATGACAAGTATGGTTGGATTGAAGAGCACGAGGCCTTTTATTTTTATGATGATCGTAGCTATGAATGGGAGAGTGAAGCGGAAGTTACATTCAACCATGGCCCTGGTCCAGAGCGCGGTGATAAAGGAGACGCAGCAGATATTATGAGTGGTGATGCAGCCACATCAGAGCTCTATTCGGCACAGTTATTTAGTCTTGTTATGCTTGATAAGGGGTCCGATGGCGCAACAGTTCACCAGAACATAACTGATATAGCAGGTCAAACTGCACAATGTCAAACAGGATGTCCAGAAGAAGATAAATCAATTATTCTCAACTTTGGAGATAATTGGGAAGACGAAGTACTGAGAGTTATGACATATGATCAGCCTAGAGGTAACTATGACGATCTGAAAGCATCTGGTGGTGGAGCAAGTAAATATGAACGCTCAGGAGAAATTTTTGTATCATCAGGCCCTCACACTCTAGCTCCTGGTGAAACAGTTAAAATAGTTTATGCTGTAGTTGCTTCTACAATGGATCGAGCAAAAGTTGTTGAAGGCGGTGTGGCAAATATTGATCTGATGTTAACGGAAGGTCTTGCAAATCATAAGCAAAATATTGCAAATGCGAAAGCGCTATATGCTGCAGGCTATGATTGGGAAGATCCTCCTCCTTCTGTTGATGATATTACCTTGACTCCTGTTGGTGGAGGTATGCAACTCTCATGGGCTGCTGTTGCGGATGACTACAAAGACCCTGATAGCGGAACAAATGATTTTGCTGGTTACAAGGTCTATACATCAAGTTACTTTACCATTGGTCCATGGACGGAAATAGCAGACATTCCCAAAGCAAGTGCTACAGTTGCAAATGGTAACGTATCTTACACTTATACTGGTATGCCTCTTGGAGTAGGTGCTTACTTTTATGTTACTACCTATGACGCAGATGGGAACGAGAGTGGAGAGACTGGCGCTAACAGGTTCCCTGTCTACCCATTAATGGCGGTAAATGATGATTTTCCAAATACTCGTGTACATGTTGTACCTAATCCATTCAGAATCAAGAGTGGTTTAGTTGGTGCTGGTGAAGAATTGAGAATGGATTTTATTAATTTACCTGCACAGGCAGTGATTCGTATTTACAGCTTGGCTGGTGATTTAGTAAAAACAATTAACCATGATGATGGGAGCGGTAGCGAAGCGTGGGGTAGTGTCCAGACTCTTGATTATCAGACTAATGATTGGCTTTTATATATTCAGCCTGGGTTCTACATCTACCATGTAGAATCAACAACAGGTGACGGCAAAGAATTTGTCGGAAAATTTGCAATTATTAAATAATCGAGTGAGGAGACGAATATTATGAAATACACTATTAAGTTTTTAAAACATTTTGCTATAGTGTCCGTTATGATGCTGAGCTTCGGATTATCTCAAGAAGATAATACCGGTGAAGGAGTACCGGCACAAGAAATTCAACGTAATGGACTCTCAGGTTGGCAATTTCTTAAAATTAATGTAGATGCAAAAACTGCCGCTATGGGGGGTACACAGGCTTCTGTTGGGCTTGGAGGAGCCTCAACGGTTTTTGCAAATCCTTCGGCCATTACTGGTGTTGAAAACATGGACTTATATGTAGGCAATGTAGCCTATGTCGCTGATATTGGATACAATGCTCTTTCTTTTGTGAAAAATCTCGGTTCCTTAGGGGTGGTTGCAGTAAGTGTGGCATCTTTAGATATGGGTGATATTCCGGAAACAATCAACGCACCTGTTGGAGATAGAACTGAATATTCAATAACTGGTCGAAATTATACTGGTGGCAACACAGCTGCTGGGATAACTTTCGCGAAACAGATCTCTGATAAATTATCTGTGGGAACGAATGTTCGCTATATCAATGAAACAATTGATGATTTAAGTATGACTAATGTTTCATTTGATTTTGGCACGACCTTTTATACTGGATATAAGAGTTTGAGACTTGGAATGACCTTTAAAAATATTGGAAATGATGTCAATCTTGCAGGTTGGGATGAGTCATTTCAAACTGAACCAGTGGATGTTCGCATGCCCGTTGACTTTAAAGTTGGTATGGCTATGGAGTTTCTACCAGGCGAAAATCTTACTCTGGCTGTTGATGCATCACACCCAAATGATTCTCCTGAAAAAGTCCATATTGGTACCCAATATAATTTTAATGATATGCTTTTTCTTCGGGGTGGTTATAAAATTGGCTACGATGAAGATACATTAACCTTTGGAGTAGGTATTAGCTATTCCATGATTAATGCTAGTTTTTCTCAAGTAACCATGGGAAGATTAGGGAATGTAACCATGATGTCAGTGGGTGTAAGCCTATAGAAATATTTCTTACAGTTTATAAAATATAAAATATTTGCCGAATATCCCGTTTAGGGATATTCGGCTTTTTTTTTATACAGTATTAGATGAGATAATAACTCATAAAATTTTACTAAAATAAGAAAAGAAGAGTTGGAATAAATAAATCGTTAATAAATTCTGAATAAGCAAAGTTAATAAAAAATAAATTCATGGGATCAAAAAGTTTAAAGAAGAAAGATAAATCTGAAAAGATAAGAATAATTCTTGATACTGATGCAAACAATGA
>DBHI01000091.1:4854-5114 GCA_002296125.1 Anaerolineales bacterium UBA832
ATTTTTGATGTTGAAGGTATTACGATAAACAAAACAAAAAACGGCGGAAACATTGATGAACATTATAAAGAGGCAGAGAGAGTAGTTACATTATGCGATTGGCAGTCTAGAGTCAGACTTTATAAGGGTGCTACTAATGGCTTTGATGATATAAAGTCACAAATAAAAAATTCTGATTATGATGGCTCGGACGCTATTGAATTTATTATTTCAAGGGCTCAAATAGAATCAGATAGTAAACTTGTATTATTGGCCATTGG
>DBHI01000024.1 GCA_002296125.1 Anaerolineales bacterium UBA832
CATCGAACAACCGAGATGGACAAGGAGTCATCCAAATTTCAATCACCTCTATCAAAAACAATCCATGGCAGCCAAGATCAAGAGTCGATACAGAAGAATTAGCAGAATTAGCCGAATCAATCAGAAAGCATGGAATCCTACAACCAATAGTAGTAACTAGATCAGAAAATAGTGGGGAATTCATTTTAATAGCTGGTCAGAGGAGATTACAGGCTGCTTCTATAGTAGACATGCATACTATTCCAGCTATTATAAGAGAAACACCATCTGATTCACAGATGCTCGAACTAGCATTGATAGAAAACATTCAACGTAGCAATCTTAATGCATTAGAAACAGCACGCGCATACCAAGCTCTATCTACAAATTTCAACATGTCTCATGAAGAAATATCAAAACGTGTAGGAAAAAGCCGTACTAGCATAAGCAATACATTAAGGTTGCTTAAACTGTCTAAATCAGTACAAAAAGCATTATCTAAAAACCAAATCACCGAAGGACATGCGAGAGCAATAGTAGGAATCTCAAAAGATGTCCATCAGGAACAAATATTACAAAAAATACTTAACAATAAGTTAAATGTACGTCAAAGTGAACAGTTAGTTAAGAAATTAACCCACACACCCACATCATCAAATCATAGTTCAAATCTAACAACAGAAGAAACTGATTTAGAGAATCTAATCAGAAATACTCTGGGAACTAAAGTAAATCTACAAGTCAAAAACAATGGCTCTGGAAAATTGACAATATATTTCTTCTCCGATGAAGAGTTGGATTCAATAACTCAAAAAATACTAGCTTCTTAATGTATCCTGATTTAATATTAATTAATGGTAACATTAACACTCTCGACCCAAACAATCCATTAGTAACAGCTATAGCTATTAGTAAAGACACAATATCATCCCTTGGCAGCGATGATGATATTATTAAATTAGCAAACAAAAAAACAGAAGTCATAGATTTAAAAAAGAGACTGGTCATACCAGGCATGATAGATGCTCATTGCCATTTCGACTTATTTTCACGTACTGCCCAAAACATAGACCTTAACCTCACAAATAAACAAAGCATTATTAGTCTCTTGAGCAAACATATATCAAATAGTAATAATAACAAATGGATAATTGGTCATGGATGGGATCACAATGACTGGGATCAAAGGTTACCCAACAAATATGATCTAGATAGTATCTCTCCACACAATCCTATTTATTTAACTGGAAAATCAATGCATATATCATGGGTAAATACTGCAGCTCTACAAAGAGCTAATATTACCTCAGATACACCTGATCCACCTGGTGGACAAATAGGACGATTAGAATCAGGTCAACCTAATGGCATACTGTATGAAACCGCATCTGAACTAATTACATCCAAAATACCTGAACCAACAATTGATACTGTTGCTAGTAACATGGAAATTACTCAACAAAAATTTTGGGAAAATGGCATAACAGGTATTCACGATTATGATCAACTAATTTCTTATGAAGCCATTAAACAACTATATAACCAAAATAAATTGGGATTGAGAATACTCAAAAATTTGCCAGCACAAAATCTTGAAGAAGTGATATCACAACGGTTGCATAGTGGATATGGAAACAAATGGATCAAAATTGGAGGAATAAAAGTCTTTATGGACGGTGCCTTAGGAGCACGAACAGCACTTATGCTTGATCCATATAATATTGAAACAAATAATTATGGTATTTCAGTAACTGACGAAGAAGAATTACTACTTATATCAAAAAAAGCTGGTGAAAACAATTTGTCTATGACTGTACATGCAATTGGAGATAAAGCAAATCGTGCAGTGTTGAATGTATACGAAAAACTTAGAAATATTGAAAAACATAATGGTGATACTCCTGACAAACTAAGACACCGTATAGAACATTTACAACTATTACACCCTAGTGATCTACACCGTCTAGGATCATCAAAAATCATTGCTTCAATGCAACCTGTACACGCAACTTCAGATATGGATATAGCTACAAAATATTGGGGAAAACGTATTAAACACGCATATGCTTGGAAAACTCAAATAAATTACAATACTGTACTAGCATTTGGAAGTGATGCACCTGTAGAAAATATAAATCCTCTCTGGGGAATTTACGCTGCAGTAACTAGAAGTAAACGTACCACAGACAACAGAATAAAAGGATGGCAAACTCACGAATGTATAACAATCAAGCAAGCAATAGAAGCATATACTATAGGACCAGCATATGCATCATATTCAGAAAATCAATTAGGGTCCCTTATGCCTGGAAAATTTGCAGATCTGGTAATTCTAGATCAAGATATATACAAATGTCCTAATTATAAAATTCATAGTACGACTGTATTAGGAACATTAATTGGCGGGCGATGGAAATATTTGTCTTCCAGTATTGGTTAATATAAATGATGGATCTCACAATCTACATATAATAGCTTCAATCAGAACACCTTTAAACCAATTTACGTCTATCACCTATTCTAATAGTAATTCCTTGACTATCAAGATGCTCCAAAAAACCTAATGCATATTTACGACTAGTACAACAGAGATCACGAAATTCCGCTACAGAAATAGAACCACAATCAGCTATATAACTTTTAACACGTAATAGCATATCATTATATGTTTCAATCAAGAACACCAGTTCAGAATTGATAGATATCAAAATACCCTGGGAAATCATAAAAGAAAACAACTCACTACCAGCTATATCTAAAACCTGTTTCATAGATGGTGGATTATATGGATCCGATTCAAACATTCTTACAATATTTTCAAAATTTTCTGCTTCACTATCAGATAAATTAGCTGTATGATCAGGAAAACATAATATAGCTTCATCAGCTAACAATAGATTCATCGCACAAAACTTATCAATCAGTAAATTAAACGAATTGACATCAAGATACAATTTACTTTTAAGTTCCTCTCGAGGAATACCTCTCCTCAATGGAAAATTACTGTGATAATCTGATATATAACTTTTTGTAATATTAATCAGCTCTTCAAGATATCTTTTACTTATCAACATTCCATCTGATTGCTTCTCTATGCTTCTATCAATTAATACACCTAGA
>DBHI01000106.1:0-284 GCA_002296125.1 Anaerolineales bacterium UBA832
TTATTACAAACAGATAATAATAAAAAACGCAAACTCCAAAATAATTACTAAATTACCATATCCTTTCATTCAGATTGGAAGAACAAAAATCATGAAAGTTCCATCTACAACTAAGCTGATCGATTGCGACTGGAACATTTTGTTAGATTATCCAACCACAATCGATCATGTGGGTGTTTATACAAATGATAACCGCTGGACGGCATATATTGATGTATCCACAATCAAACGACCAGAAATACAGATTAGGACAAGAAAAAAAGGAGACTCATTTCAACCATTAG
>DBHI01000106.1:588-11106 GCA_002296125.1 Anaerolineales bacterium UBA832
AGGAGACTCATTTCAACCATTAGGCATGAATGGAAAAAGTCAATTGATATCTGATTACATGACAAACACTAAAATACCTTACGAATTACGAGATCATATCCCACTATTTGTTATTAACAACAAAATTATCTGGATACCTGGCTGGAGAACAGATCATTGTTATAGAATACAAGCTAATACTAAAACAATTTTACGAATCAAAATGACACAAAACTAATAAAACTTAATTTGATGACTCTATTCAAACTTACTAGAATCATACGAACAAGTATTTACTGCATAGGTATTATCCTATTAGGATGTCAAAGAAATGCGGACCCTAATAATACTCTCACATTAGCCACTACTACTAGCACTGAAAACTCTGGCTTACTTGACCATATCCTACCTGATTTCGAACAAAACTTTGATTCAAAAATCGAAGTAATTGCAGTTGGCACTGGTCAAGCTATTGCACTTGGAAAATCAGGTAATGCAGATGTATTGCTTGTACATGCACCAGACCTCGAAAACACATTTGTGAATCAAGGTTACGGTACAAAACGATATCAAGTAATGTATAACGACTTTATTATTGTGGGACCAAAGAGTGATCCAGCTTCGATAAGAGGAATAAAAGATGCCTCAAGAGCGATGACCAAAATATACAAACAAAATGCGCCTTGGGCTTCCAGGGGTGATGAATCCGGTACGCACATGAAAGAAAACTATTTATGGTCACAAGTTAATATTACACCTAAATCTGCAGACAATTGGTACTATTCCCTTGGACAAGGCATGGGTGCAACACTACAATTTGCCAACGAAACTGATTCCTATACACTCACCGACCGTGCAACTTACTTAATGCAAGCCGATATACTACCATATCTTACTATCATGGTAGGAGGTGACCATATACGAAACAATCTTGACCAAAACCTTTACAACTTGTACAGTATCATTCCAATTAATCCTAACAAACATCAATACATTAACCATGATTTAGCATTGCAATTCACTAATTGGTTTACAAGTACGAATACACAAACTCATATAGCTAATTTTGGCAAAGAAAAACTAGGACAACCGATTTTTTACACATTTGTGAGATAATTCCTATCACAAAACAAAAGGATAATAAGTTGTATTAAATGACTATTGTTCAACAAACACATGTATTGATCATTCGACATAACATACCCTAATATAATGCCAAATTCTCTCACAGAATCTATATCATTAATACTTAGCTTAGACAAAGACTTAATTGATATTACCCTACTAACATTACGCATAACCCTTTCCTCATTGACATTGAGTATAATCATTGGTTTACCAATAGGAACATTATTAGGTCTTTCAAGACACATACCTGCTCGAGGATTCATAATGGCGTTTCTTTATACTGGTATGGGTTTACCACCTGTAGTTGTTGGCTTAGTAGTATTTATACTATTATCAAGGTCTGGCCCCATGGGACATCTAGAATGGCTGTTCTCCCCTAATGCAATGATTCTTGCTCAAACGATTATTGCTCTCCCTATTATAGTCGGTCTAACTATGGCATCTACTGGCAGTACACATCCATCACTACCTCAACAAGTAACCTCACTAGGTGCAACTAAATTACAAACTGCAATAACCATTTTGTCTGAAAGTAAGTATGGATTGTTAGCCGCAATTGCAGCAACATATGGCAGAATCGTTGCTGAAGTTGGAGCCGTGTTGTTAGTTGGAGGGAATATCGAAACAAAAACTAGAGTATTGACAACAGCTATAGTATTAGAAACTCGCAAAGGTGCTTTTGGATTTGCGCTCGGACTGGGACTGATCCTTCTAACAATAACTTTTGTAGCAAATATAATATTATTACGATTTGGAAACTGGAACAATGATCAACGATAATAATCAATTACTGTACAACATTAATAATTTACATCAAATATATAATGGACGTACAATCTTAAATATTAATCACCTTTCCATATACAAACAAGAAATACTTGCTATCGTAGGCCCAAATGGTGCAGGCAAATCTACTTTACTTCGCATACTAAATTTCCTAGAAGCTGCCCACAATGGACAAATATATTTCGATGGTGAATCAATTGAAAAAACACCGTCTATTCATACAATAAGAAAAGTTGCAATGATGTTCCAAAATCCACAACTACTAAATAAATCTGTTAGATCAAACATTGAATATGGACTAAAATTAAGAGGAAAAAGATCAAACGAGTTAGTACTCCAAGAAACACTCAAAAATGTAGGATTGAATCAATATGCTCAAAACAAAGTCTCATCCTTGTCAGGAGGAGAACTACAGAGAGTAGCTATTGCTAGAACATTAATACTAAATACCAAAGCTCTACTGCTAGACGAACCCACATCAAACCTAGATCCATACAATACCGATTTAATTGAACAGCTCATTCGAACACATCACAAATTACATAAGTCTACAATTGTATTAGTCACACACAATCTACACCAAGCTAGAAGATTAGCACATAGGTGTGCATTGTTACTCGATGGAAATTTAATTGAAATCTCATCTACAAAAGATTTTTTTGAAAAACCAAATGATAAACGGGTGTCAGAATTCATTCATGGAAAAATAATTTACTAAAAAATTATTTTTCAAGCAATTTTCTGATTTTTCTTCTTACTTCACCCCATTGCACCTTGGACAAACCTAATTTGCGTCTCAATTTCTCTGGCTCCATACCATCACGGTAGTCACGTACAGCGCACGTCCAACGTAACATTTCAAATGAAATATGTTTACTTAACCCAGCAGCTGTACTCACATCCCCTAAACGATATTCCAATAGACGGACAGACCATGGAAAAATTTTTTCAGTAATCTCATAACGATCACTATAATTTGCAAAATCCTTAATCCAACTAGATGCTAATAATACTTTGCGCTCTTTATGAATATGTCTTTTATCTGCATATCGCACATATAAATGCGGTTCATCCGTTCCTTCAATAACCAAATGGTTGTGTACTAACCTAACAGTTTCACCTTTGCGTAAACCTGTATGTAATAATAATGAAAATAACATATGTGGTCGCATGTCACCTGTTTTTTTTCCCTTAAAAAGCTTTTCAGCAGCTTGTTGTGCTTGTGAAACTTCAAGTTCTGTCAAAAATGTCGGTAAAGGACTTCGAACAGATACATTAACAACAGCATCAGCAGGATTTATAGAAAGACCACAAACTGGTGTTACCCATCGAAAGAACGACTTTAAAGATGTGATGCGTCTATCCAAAGTTTTAGCAGAACATGGGATACGTCTTTGATGTTTCATCCATTCTAAATAATCATTTAATATCTGAGTATTAAACTCACCAACAGATGCCCCCGCACCAGCATATTCAGATAATAACCTTATATCAATTCTATAATTCTTGATAGTATTCTCTGATAATCCCGCGTCTCTTCGACTTTGTATCCAAACTTCCAGAGCAGCTGAAATAGACGTTTCTACATTAATCTGATAACCACCTGGGTGCAAATCAATAATCTTGTCCGATCTCACTTTATTACTACTTTTATGCTCAAGTGATTTTTCAGACTTATTGTAATCAAACAAAGAAAGTTGTTTATTCATTAATCATATACCACTTAATTTGATGAATCATATCACCACATTAACTTTATTCTACCCCAAGTACCAGGATCGGATAATTTTCGTGCTTCTATATTTGATACCATAGTTTCCTGACTAGCAAGTCCTATGGAATCATTATCACTAATAGAAATAACAAAGCCGTATTCCTGACCAATTACAGGAACTACATCAAAAACATACCATGGCAAAGATGCTTCAAGGACATATCCTTTTTCTAATTTGCGCGACATAATATCCACATCCACAATCAATCCACTCTTATCCGATGGAAACCATCGATATCCCTGAATCTTACCCAATCCTATAGAAAAATCGCCTGGTGACAAACCTATCTGATAATCTTCAGAACTAAGACTACTATCAACAATGTTACTACTAACAACTTTGTCGAACAAGATTTCCACACTATCTCCCTTGAAAATAGTCTCTCCATTCTCAGTTTGGACATGCACATCATCTTCAACTTTAACTGCTATATACAAATTGTTGTTATCCCAAGTTAACCCATAGTTAAAACTTAAATCACCAATGTTATTCCAACTACTATAGCCATACACAACATTATTAGCCGTCAAAGATACGCTTCTCCAATCTTCTAAATAACCATCAATCAATGGTGGTACATCTACCTTATTTATAACTATACCAGTATAATCTTCTCCTATAAAAGCTGGTAAAAATATAACCTGACCAGATTTCAATACAAAGTCTGCCAAACAGTTAGCATTAGCAATTTCTGCAACACTCTCTCCAACTTGCGTAGCCAAGGCAAACAATGTGTCTCCTGGTTGCACCTTATACTCCAACCAACCAGATACACTAATTTGACAAACAGCTTCTGTGGATTGAACAATCTGAGTTGGTATACTGGTATTGGTATAAACTGGTACTAATGTAGGTGTGAAAATTAATTTTTCAGTAGGAACAGGAGTTTTTGTAGATGTTGGCAAAGACAACAAGCTAACAGTCGGATTTTGTAAAATAAAATCGGTTGGTCGCAAAGTCACCTGCAAAGTATCATTAGCAGATGTTGGTGTCACTGTAGGAATCTCTGTACCTGTACGTGTGGGAAACTCTAACACCACAACTGCAGTAGATTCATCTGGAATTGTACTAGAAGATTTCTCTATTTCATCAGTAACAGAATTATTATCTATTTCTAGCACAATATCACTATCAGATAAATCATCCTCACCATATGATACAAGAAGACCCCCAATCACTGTAAGCAACAATAAAATTGCGATTCCTAACCCTGATATTGCTTTATTCCAACCATTAGTTTGGCCCCTTATAGATTGCTTATCATAATATGGCCAAGGTAATCTAGGAAACAACCAAACTATCAATAAAAGAATTAATACTATTGCATCTACAGCCAAAACAACATAAAACATTCTTAAAAAAGATGTGTTGTTGATTATGTCCTGTGAAACCAAAAATATTCCTAAACTAGCTAATACAGCTGTAATCATCAATGCCATGAACACAGCAACAACTTGTTGGTTTGTACTACCCAGTTCAAATTTTGACAAAAACGATAATCGTGGAAACAACTTAATCAGTACAACAATGACAATAATCGTAATATTTATCCATATTGCAGTAACAAAATTTTGTAGACTACCTAATTGCAACAAAAGATCATTAGTTAACACGTATAATACAACAAGACCAATAGAAACAGTAATTGAAACTGCTAATGATACTGACCACAATTTATTAATTGAGTTATCAGAATTTGATTGACCAAAACCCCAACCCATTAATTGTGCAGCAATCAGAGCATAAACAATCAAATTAATAATAATAAGAATAATTACATTTGTTAATGACATTTTAATTTATCTAATGATAATCTACAATATTCTCTAAAGTACGTGCAATAGGATCTAATAATGCTAATAACATTTGTTGATCCGATTCACTCCAATCAGACAACGAATCTGGAGAAAGCACCATAATTGCCTTGTTTAATTCCAAGTCTGATGGAACCAATGCAACCAATGCAGGCGACAAATATTGCAAACCGACTTGATTAGCTAACAATTGAAGTTCCATTTCATCTAATATTGGATCAAGTCTTAACAAAGCCTGTCCATTTAAAACTGATGCTATCTTTTCTAATTGTGACGCTGGCAAAATAAAATCAACTACAGTTCTATTTCTTAATAAATCATAACCACCCATACACCTTATAGACTGGTCATCTGTATCTAATTCCCACAACAATCCGATTTCGGCACCTAAAGCCACACCTACACCTCGTGACACCGATTGTATAGCGCTATTTTGCTTGGTTTCTACACCAATAGATGCAATTGTTCTCACAATATGTGGTGACAAACCAGGATCTACTGGACTATCAAGAAGGGGCACAAACAATGATGAATCAGTTACATCATTTACAACAACCAAATTTGAATCCAAGACTCGTCTATAAATAATGAGTACAAACATTGGAAAAACTACTAAGTCAGTGATTCGAGTAAATGCAGAAATATAACCGCTTAAGATTTGTGTTGTAAGTGAAAAACCTAAATGCAACAATGTACCTAGCAAAGCAATAACAAATATGCCTAATCCAAAATCCCAATCTATAGGTCTACGCCACAACAATAACACTAATACACCTAAAATTAATCCTACTTGTGGAGCTGTCCAAAACAAATCATGATCCGAATTGTTAAAATCAATAAGATCTAGACTAGATGAACGCCAAAATATTAACGCTACTATCGTAACAATCACTATAAATATGCTGCCCACACTTAAGTAAATGTCTCCTCTCATATCATCTGGTCTAGACAAGAGTGCCCATCCAATAACAAGTAAGGAGAAAAATGAAATAGCTCTATCTAATGGAGGCAACAAATAAGCTCCCTCGATAATATCAAAAACACCCAATATGACTAATACAACAAAAAACATTCGCATAACCAAAACTACTCCTGAAGCCAAGGCAAATCGACCAAAATCTGATTCTGGCATTAGTCTATGGTACCTAATAGACAATGCCAAGCCTGACTCTAATGCAAATAGTATGATAACGTGATAAACAAAGTTACCTGGGGGCTCACTGACTAGTGTAATTATAGAATTTAGAATAATCATTTCTACACCGTGGAACTCGATTATAGCACTGTAATACAAATCATAAACAATATTTTAGGGCATAGGTCTTGCAACAAATTTTTGTAGTTTCTCTTATAATCAAGCGAACATAGAACAAATAGCCGAAGTGGCGGAACTGGCAGACGCGCTACGTTCAGGACGTAGTGACCACAAGGTCATGTGGGTTCAAGTCCCACCTTCGGCATGAAAACAAGAATAAAAACATAGATTGATTATTAAATAACTAACTTCTGTAATGAATAATTCACAAAAATCTAAAAACAAAATGCGACTTACACTGTCACAAACGCTCACAATTATAGGAATTGTAATAAGTATTTGGTTTCTTTCTGAATTCAGTGACATGATGCAAACAAGTCAAACAATTAGAACACAAGAAAAACAACTCTTAGCAACTGTTACTGCTCTAAACAATCAACAATATCATCTAAGAATGACACAAGACTACATATCATCAGATGCTTACGTGGAACGAGCGTTACGAACAGAATTAAAGTATGGTATGCCAAATGAAACACATATAGTAATAATAACTCCTGTAGCACCAATATCTAACACTATGTCATCCAACATGGCAGATTCACTTGAACCAGAAAAGCCTTATTGGATGGTATGGAAAGACTTATTTTTTGCACCTAACGATTAACAAATCAGCACTCCCACAATGCTGCCACTAAAACATCAAAACAAATTACGAGAACAATACCAACAAAAACACCCTGGTTGGAGAACGAGTGGAGAAATATATCAATATCTTGTATACCAACAAATCAAACAATCTGGTCGAGTTTTGGACCTTGGTTGTGGACGTGGTGGTTTGTCCGAAAAATTATCTAATATGGGTATTGATATAGATGGAATTGATATAGACCTTCAATCACTTCAGAATCATCGCAACAAAACAATTCAACTGTATAATGGAAACTCTAATACATTACCTTTCAAGTCTAATTCATATACAACTATAATTTCTTCTTGGACCATAGAACACCTTCAAGAACCTCTTCGCACTTTCCAAGAAATCAATCGGATTCTAAAGCCTGGAGGAAGTTTTATTTTTCTAACACCACACAAAAATCATCCAATAGTACTTGCTAACATGATAAGCAAAATTATGCCTACCTTACAAAACAATCTAGTAAAAATATTATATGATCGTGATGATACTGACACATTCCCTGTTTACTACTTGGCTAATACAGAAAAATCGATAAATCAACTTACTAAGAAAACAGGTCTTAGATCTGCACAAATACAGATTATCAAGGATCCAACCTATCTTGCTTTTAACCAAACTATGTTTGAATTGTCTGTATTACTAGAAAAAATCATGCCAAAGAATTGGGGCATACACCTTATAGGTACAATCCAAAAACCAAATCATTAATGATATTTAAGAATCTCAGATCATTCCTAATAATCCTTTTCCGTAAGATTCCGTCATTCTTATGGTAGTGATCCGATTACGTAAATTTTGCTTAAAATCTGTATGCATATAAGCTCGCATATAATTAGTTGTAAGACCACTCCAAATTAAGGAGTCATCATGTTTTGATGAAGACTCCCACAACACATCAAGTTTGCGACCAATAAAACTTTTGACAAATTTATCCTGTGATCTTTTACCAACATTTTGCATCAACCTCATTCGATTTTTTATGATGTTTCCTGGAATTTGATCTGGCATTTCTGAAGCCACCGTCCCCGGACGACCAGAATAAGAAAATATATGCAAATCTGCAAAATTCATTTGATCAATAAACGTAATGGAATCTATAAAATCATCTTCTGTTTCTCCAGGAAAACCAACAATTACATCAGTTGTAACTGCCAAATCTGCAATACAGTTGCGTGCTGCTAAAACTAAATCTCTAAAATCATTAGCAGTGTTGCGACGACCCATACGTCGTAAAGTTCTATCCGAACCACTCTGCAATGGTAAATGTAAATGAGGTAAAAGACGGTCATCTTCCCACAAATCAAAAAACTGGGGGTCTAAATCCCAGGGTTCAAGTGATGAAAGACGTAATCTCTTAATATCAGTTTCATTTAAGACCATTGAAACCATATCATATAAAGATAACCTACTTTCAAAATCGTGGCCATAAGCCCCTAAATGCACTCCACATATCACTATCTCAACAAATCCAAGACTAATTAGCTGATTTATGTCATCTACAATCTGATCTATAGGCTTACTTATACCTTTCCCTCGTGCTATAGTAACTACACAAAAGGTACACTTATTGTTACAACCATCTTGAACTTTTAAAAATGCTCGAGTCCTTCGAGAACTACTGCTATTAATTGCAGTAAACGGTTCAACAGCATTACTATTATGCAAAATACCTGTCTCAACTAATATGTTTGGAATATCATCTTTATACTGGTTACCAATGATAAGATCAGCTCCCAACACACGTGCTTTTTCAATATCAATTGAAGCATAGCAACCAGTAACAACCAATGTTGCATAAGGATGTCGTTTTCTTAAGCCCCTGATTATTTTACGAGATTCTGATCCAGCAGCCACAGTCACTGCACAACTATTGAAAATTATAATATCAGGGTCTTCATTAGCAGATACTATTAAATGTCCTAAGTTACTAAAACGCCTAGACAAAGCATCAATCTCACCAGTATTTAGACGACAACCAATAGAAGAAAGAGAAATTCGCATCTACAATATTATAGTGTACAAATACACATATACAAAAACCTAAGCCAAGTAAGATCATAAATTACAGAAAACATTGTTCAAATTACATATAGCTCAAGTATAATATCGTAAACAATAAATATCTTTTCTTCTTAAGGACGATATGGACATCTTATCTAATACGTGGTTAGAAAATTCAATAAGAGAATATCTAATAGCATTTACAATAACATTGTTCTCCACAGCACTGATATTAATAATACGCAAATTAACAATAGTACGATTGCAACCTTTAGTTGAAAATACAAATACACAACTAGATGATCTAGCTACAAACATAATTCGAAATACACGTTCCTGGTTTATTATTGGGTTGTCTTTATATTTCGGAATACAGTACCTCAAATTAACTGAATCACTCCATGACATTATTGGAAGCATTATATTTCTCATTGTTCTGATACAAATATCAGTATGGTCTAACCAATTAATTAATTTCATATTACATCAATACACATTGAAAACAATAGAATCTAATCCCAATACAAACAGTTCAGTTTCAATAATAAAAATAGCATGTAGAACTATACTCTGGACAGTTTTAATATTGCTAGCTCTAGACAATCTTGGAATAGAAATTACAGGACTAATCACAGGGTTAGGTATAGGAGGCATTGCTGTTGCCCTAGCAGTACAAAATATTCTGAGCGACATACTAGCCTACTTATCAATAATGTTGGATCGTCCATTTGCTATTGGTGATTTTATAGTAGTAGGAGAATTCACTGGATTAGTGGAAAACATTGGTATCAAAACTACGCGCCTTCGAAGCTTAAGTGGAGAGTTAGTTATATTCTCTAACAATGATTTGCTTAATAGCAGAATGCGCAACTTCAAGGACAGAAAAGAACGTAGGATACTATTTCAAGTTGGAGTAAAATATGATACAGACACAGATCTATTGTCCTCTATACCTAAAATAATTGAAGAAATAATCAACAAACAAGAAAATATAGAATTTGACAGAGCACATCTAACAGAATTTGGTCCATTTTCAATTAATTTTGAAATAGTTTATTATGTAACTACTGCCGATTATAT
>DBHI01000106.1:11490-21530 GCA_002296125.1 Anaerolineales bacterium UBA832
GAAAATCATCAAATTGAATTCGCATTTCCCACACAAACATTACATGTATACTCTGAAACAGAATGATAACAAATTTAAAAACTCTCTATAGTTTACATAGAATGTTATCTTCAAATACATTTACAAATAATTGTTGAACTTAATCCACTATAGTAGTAAACTTGTGTAATCATCTAAACTATAAGAAATAAGGGAATAATATGACAAAAGTAAACATTGAAATCACTTATTGTGCATCTTGAAATTATTCGCCCAGAGCTATCAGTTTGATAGCAGAACTTTTAGAAGAATATCAATCAGAAATTGAAACCATTAAACTAGTGCCCTCAAGTGGTGGTGTATTTGAAGTTATTGTGAATGACACATTAATATTCTCAAAAAAGAATCTTGAGAGACATGCCGAACCTGGTGAGGTGATTAGTTTATTTGGAAATCATATCAACTCAAATAATTAGTAAGAAAGTGTATCCAAATGAGTAATAAAGGTAGGGTTTTTTCAGGAGCCCGACCAACAGGCAGACAGCACCTAGGAAACTATCTAGGCGCAATTAAAAACTATGTTGAATTGCAAACAAAATATGATTGTATATATTGCATAGTTGATCTACATGCTATGACTACTCTCGAAGAACTAGAGTACATAAAAACCAATACTGCAGAAATGGCACTAGATTGGCTCGCAGCTGGATTAGAACCTGAAAAAAGTATTCTATTTACACAAAGTCATGTTCCAGAAGTAACAGAACTACATACAATTCTAAGTATGTTTACACCTCTCGGTAAATTAACTGACTTACCTACTTTTAAAGATAAGGTGCGTCTACAACCACAGAATGTTAATTATGGTCTGGTTGGATATCCAGTACTGATGACTGCAGACATCACCCTATACAAAGCTGAAATTGTTCCTGTAGGAGTTGATCAACAATCTCATATAGAATTTGCAAGAGAAATAGTTAGGACCTTCAACTATCGAACAAAAAAACAAGTTCTTATAGAACCACAAATGAAGAATACTGATTTTCCAAAAGTTATAGGTACTGATGGAAAGAAAAAAATGGGCAAAAGTGAAAACAACCATATAGAATTGGCCCTAAGTGATGAAGAGACAACTGAAGTAGTAAAAACCATGGTTACAGATCCGCAACGCATAAGGCTTAAAGATCCAGGAAATCCAGAAGTATGCAATGTATATACTTTACATCAATATTTTTCTGAAAGCGAACAAGTACAAGAAATTAATCATGATTGCCGAAAAGCTAAAATTGGTTGCGTAGATTGCAAACTAATACTGTCACAAAAAATTAATGAAAATTTAGGCTCATTTCGAGAAAAAAGAAACCAATTATCCAAAAATCCACAACATATATGGGAAATATTAGATGACGGTGCTAAAAGAGCGAGAAAGATTGCTGCAAACACTATTGCTGAAGTTAAATCAGCTGCAGGATTAACATAATATATATATATATCTTATAAAAGTACCTATTTATTTAAATTGCAAACAATTTCTTATCAGATAATATCATGAACTTCAAATGCGCCTGTTGATACAACGAGTAAATGAAGCCTCTGTTACAGTTGACGAAAAACTAATTAGCTCTATCAACAAAGGTCTATTAGTTTTTGTAGGTATAGGTCAACAAGATAGCAAATCGGAAGCTCAGTGGTTAGCTAATAAGGTAGCTAAGTTACGAATTTTTCCCGATGAATTTGGTAAAACAAACTTGTCCCTCAAGGACGTATCTGGATCAGCATTAGTAGTTTCTCAATTCACCCTTTATGCTGAAACAAAAAAAGGGTTGCGTCCATCATTTATAAATGCCGCACATCCTGAGTACGCAAAACCATTAATACAATATTTTGCAGAACAACTGCAATCAAACGAAATTCCCGTCCAACTTGGACAATTTGGTGCTGACATGAAAATTGCTTTAATAAATAATGGTCCAGTTACTATATATATGGAGCGAAATCCTAAATCTTAAATGTAATGTTTAGATCAACAAAATATTGTTTTTTATATAAAAAATGAGCATCGTAAAAAAACAATTCGATAACTTACTTGACAGACACTGGATCAGTCGAGTATTATCGCGCCGGTACGAAGATAATTAACATATTAATCTATAAATTAAACATCTATGTTAAATATGTCAAAAACTCATCTAAAACACTTGGTCAAATCCGCATTAATAGGTTGTGTTATGTTTTCTGCAGGCTGTGATGCTATTTATGATTTCTGGACTAATGCCCGTCCAAAAATAAATATACAAGACACTGAACAAGAACTGGAAGGAATTACTAAGAATATTGCAACAGAAGATAATAATAACAATGTGTTCTGGACTCTATATGCTACACCTATAGATCAAAATGTTTATGCAAGATCTAAACCAAATGAAAATTCACAAGAACTTGTTAAACTAGCTGACAATACTCAATATACTGCTGTAGGACGTTCAAATGATGGCCTTTGGATACAAATTATCATTCCTGAAGATGAATCTCAACTATGGGTACCAAACCAATCAATTAATCTGAGCGGTGAAACAGATAAACTTAAAACTATTTCGGATGTTGAACTTGTTGCAAAAAATTTATCTACAGTCACTAAGACTCTCGCAGCAACTTCTACGTCAACTGAAACTGCTACAGCAACAAATACAATGACTAATACAGTTATACCCACCACCGTTGTAACAAATACATCAACTCCACAAGCAACTTCAACTAATACAACTCAACCAACTTTTACCACTGCACCAACCAACACATCTACTCCTATTCCAATTCCCACATCGACACCAATACCCCCCACTGATATACCTGTTCCTACAGCTGCACCTATAATATCATCTGGGGTCTTTGAACTAGGAGGACAAGTATCTGACTTCCGTGCTCCAGACGTAATGCGTGATGCAGGTATGACATGGGTAAAACGACAAGTAAAATGGCATCCTGGAGATGCAGCTAGTGGTCATTTCGGTACAATCAATGATGCTCATACTAAAGGATTTAAAGTTTTATTGAGTGTATTAGGATATCCTGATCAAGCACAACCCTACAATTTTGATGAATATGCTAAATTTGTTGGAGAATTAGCTGGAGCTGGTGCTGATGCTATTGAAGTCTGGAATGAAATGAACCTAGATCGTGAATGGGCTAGTGGAAGTATCAGTCCTACTAGTTACACACAATTATTACAAAAATCCTATATATCCATCAAGACTTATAACGGTGGCACTATGGTAATATCCGGAGCTCCAGCTCCTACAGGATTTTTTGGAGGATGTTATCCTCATGGTTGCGATGATGCACCATATATTTCTGGTATGGTAGCAGCAGGTGGATTAAATTATCTAGACTGTGTAGGAATACATTACAATGAAGGACTCATGCCGCCATCGGCAACTTCTGGAGATCCTCGTGGAGCATCCGGACACTATACTAGATATTACCAAAGCATGGTCAATACATATTACAATGCTATAGGTGGTGCAAAACCACTATGCTTTACTGAAATAGGTTATCTAAGCGGAGAAGAATGGGGAACTCTACCTCCAGCATTCTTATGGCAACCGCCTTATAATCTTACTACTTCTCAACATGCACAGTACCTAGCTGACTCTGTACGACTAGCACGATCACAAGGAAATGTACGCCTATTCATCATATTTAATGTTGATTTCACCCATTGGAGTGATGATCCTCAAGCTGGATTTGCTATGATACGTCCAGGTGGTAACTGTCCTTCTTGCGGACTACTTAAATCAATTATGTCTGGTAATTAAGAAAATTATATTCTAGTCTATATAATTTCGTGCTATTATAATTAATATTTAATCCGACAGTAAACCACAGTTATTCTGTGCACTGAATCGAAGAACATAACCATGTATAAATATAAACGTCTGGTCATAAAACTTGGTACATCAACATTAACTGCAGGAACTAGCTACATTTCACAAGACATACTATTTGACTTGGCTTCCCAAATCAATACCTTGTGTAAAAATAACTGTGAAGTAGTAATTGTATCATCAGGCGCAATGGCATCTGGTCGAGAAGCACTATCTTTCCCCAAATTACCTAAAGACATTCCTGCAAAACAGATGCTGTCAGCAATTGGTCAACCACGCTTAATGGCAATATATACAAAACTTTTTGCACAATATAATCAAATAGTTTCTCAAGTTTTATTAACTCGTCAAGATATTACAGAACGGCGCAGTTACCTGAACTCCAGGAATACAATTCTTGCTTTACTCAAACAAAAAGTAATACCTATTATTAATGAAAATGATGCAGTAGCTACAGAAGAAATTAAAGTGGGTGACAATGACAATCTATCAGCTTTAGTATCTAATCTTATTGATGCAGACCTACTATTAATACTGACAGACCAACCTGGATTGTATACTTCTGATCCTAACATCAATCCAAATGCTACACTAGTTAAAGAAATAACAGAGCCCAACATTCCTGAAGAATTATGGCAATCTGCTGGAAAACCTAGTGATGACCTAGGTACTGGTGGCATGATCACTAAATTGCAAGCTGCTGATCTAGCGCGCAGATCAGGTACTACAGTAATCATAGCGAAAGGTAATACAAAAAACAATATAATCAGGGCAGCTCAAAATGAAAGTATCGGAACACTTTTCCGACCGACTCACTCAACACTTGAGGGACGTAAACGTTTTATTCTATCTGACAGAGATACTAAGAAAATTATTCAAATTGACAATGGAGCCATTACAGCTCTCAAAAATGGTAGCAGTTTGTTGCCTGTAGGAATTATATCAATACAGGGAAGTTTTGAAAGAGGGGATACTGTCAAATTAATTGACCAACACAATTTAGAAATTGCTCTTGGACTTACCAACTATAGTACAACAGAATTAAACAAAATTTCTGGCAAACAATCTGTAGACATTGAATCTCTTCTTGGTTATAACTATGGTGAAGAAGTTATTCACAAAGACCAATTAGTAATGATTTGAATTAACGACTAGGAGAAAACAATGATTAACCTAATTGCCATGGGATCAGCAGCCAAAGACGCATCACATCAAATGTCATTATCTCAAACAAATGACAAGAATGATGCACTTGAAACAATAGCCAAATTTATGGAACAAAAATCGGAAGAAATACTTGCATCTAATCACCTAGACGTTAAAAATGGTATCAACAATGGACTTAGCAAAGCCCTCATTGATCGTCTAACAATTACTCCAGAATCACTTTTAAACATGATTACTGATATTCGACACATCGCCACTTTACCTGATCCAATTGGAGTATGTTTTGATAAAAGAGTATTAGAAAATGGATTGCAAATTGAAAGACAACGTGTACCTATTGGAGTACTAGGTGTAATATATGAATCAAGACCTAATGTCACAGTCGACGTAACATCTTTAGCCATTAAGACCGGTAATGCAGTAATACTACGAGGTGGCAGTGAAACAATTAATTCAAATAAAGTGCTAGTACATATCATTTGTGATGCTTTATCGCATACTAATTTACCTAAAAATTGTGTCCAATTTGTCAATAGCACAGATCGTAAATATGTGACTGAAATGTTAAAACTAGACAAACACATAGACATGATTATTCCTAGAGGAACAAACAAACTACATGAATATTGTCGTGAGACAAGTACTATACCTGTAATTACAGGAGGAATTGGTATTTGCCATTTGTTTGTAGATGAACACGCTGACCTAGATGCCTCAATACCAGTTATATCAAATTCTAAAACCCAAAGGCCTTCAGTATGCAATGCGCTAGATACACTCCTAGTTCACAAATCAATAGCTACTAAATTTTTACCAGAAATAGTGCGAAACCTACAAGAATATGGAGTTACATTTAAGGTCGATGAAAAATCATTTTCTATATTAGAAGACGTTAGAATAGACTCAATCACCAAATGTATTAGTTTGGCCAAACCTCATGAGTTTGACGTTGAATGGCTATCTCTCGTTCTAGGAATTAAAATAGTAGATAGTTTGGAAGAAGCAATAGATCATATTCATAGACATAGTACCAATCATTCAGACGGTATATTAACTGAAAACAAAGCGAATGCAAACAAATTTGTTCAAGCAATAGATTCTGCAGCTGTATATGTAAATAGTAGCACTCGTTTTACAGATGGAGGACAGCTAGGACTAGGAGCTGAAGTAGCAGTCAGTACACAAAAAATACATGCGAGAGGACCAATGGGTCTTTCCGAATTATCATCATACAAATGGGTAATCAAAGGATCATATACATCAAGAGAATAAAAACAGCTAATATAATCTAAGTGTTGTTGGTTACTTTCCAAAAATTGTGTAAAATCACTGGATTAGCCAGCTGTCAGACTAGCACGAAGAACTACTCCTGCTAAAAACAAAAGTATTATTGCATACAAAAGAGTCTCTTTATATGTACCACGACCTTTAGTAAATGCAAACAATGCAGGCAAAGAAATAACACCTACTGCACCATATAAATAATGCACAGTACGCATAGCAAACAGACCTTGTACAATCATTAACACACCAATAGCCGCTTGAACAACGAAAATAATTGCCACTATTGCTACAGCACCCCAATATTGAGATGTCATGTCTAATTTACGAAAATAAAGCCAAAAACTCCAAGCTGCTACAAAAAGAGTATAGATCAAAATTGTGTTTGCCAGACCTGCATGTAATGTTTGTGTCATAATAGTTATATTCTAACATATCCCAAATCAAATCAGTACAAATATTTAGAAATAATCATCCCATTAAATTGATGTTGATTGATAAAATTCCAGTAATACACCACTTGTACTTTCAGGATGCACAAAAATTGCTAGTTTGTTGCCGGCTCCTTCTACAGGAGAATCATTAATTACCTTCACATTATTTAATCGCAAATGCAATAACATTGCATTTACATCATCGACCTCTAAAGCAATGTGATGAATCGCAGAACCTCCTCTACGCAAAAATTTAGCAACACTTGAATCAAAATCTGTAGCCTCTATTAACTCTATTCTGCTATCACCTACTTTAAAAAATATCGTATTGACCTGTTGAGATTCAACTTCTTCACTATGCACAATCTCGAGTCCTAAAATATCTCTCCAAAAGAGCAAAGATTTATCTATACTTGATACTGCTATAGAAATGTGATCAATATTCTTAATCATAAATAACAAATTTGTTTCAGTTATGTCGTAGATCTATATTCACCCCAAATACTACGAAGAACATTACATATCTCTCCTAAAGTAATCCTGTTTTCTACACATTCTATAAATATAGGAACCAAATTATCTGATCCACGTGCCGATTTACTAAGATAATCTAACAAACTACTAACCTTCTCTATATCCCTATTTTCTCTAAATGCTCGAACCTTTTCAATCTGTAATTCACTTATCTCTTTGTCTACTGACAATCTGTCTATCTCAATCGCCTGATCAGTCACGAAATCATTAACACCAACAATTATTTGTTCATTTGACTCTATTTCACTCTGATAAGCATATGCTGCTTCCTGAATTTCTCCTTGCATATATCCTGATTGAATAGCCATAAGAGATCCACCCATATCATCAATATAGCTAATATATTGTTCTGCTCGTTCTTGTATTTCATCTGTCAATGACTCCAATGCATATCCTCCTGCCAACGGATCGACAGTATCACACACACCTGATTCATACGCTATAATTTGTTGTGTTCTTAAAGCAACTTGAGCCGCTATCTCTGTCGGTAAACCCAAAGCCTCATCCATAGAATTAGTATGTATGCTTTGAGCACCACCTAAAACAGCTGCCAATGCCTGCAAAGTAACTCGTGCTACGTTATTCTCAGGCTGTTGTGCAGTCAACGTACTACCACCGGTTTGAGCATGGAAACGCATCATCTGACTTTTAGGATTCTGACTCCCAAACTGATCCCTAATAATTTGAGACCACATCCTCCTTGCCGCTCTGAATTTAGCAATTTCTTCAAAAAAATGATTGTGTGCATTGAAAAAGAAACTCATCCTTGGAGCAAAATCATCAATTTCCAGTCCAGCATCTATTGCAGTTTTTACATAAGTAATTGCGTTGGATAGCGTAAATGCAAGTTCCTGCACAGCACTACTACCAGCCTCACGAATATGATAACCTGAAACACTGATAGTATTCCAGTAAGGCATATTCTGATCACAATAACTAAACACATCTGTAATCAAACGCATAGATGGTGATGGTGGAAAAATATAGGTACCCCTAGCTAAATATTCCTTCAAAATATCATTTTGAATAGTGCCTCGTATATCACGAACATCTACCTGCTTCATCTTACCAACTGCAACATACATAGCCAATAAAATTGATGCTGGTGCATTTATAGTCATACTAGTACTCACATTTTCCAAAGGTATACCATCAAACAAGGTACACATATCATCTAAAGTTGATATAGATACTCCCACCCTACCTACCTCACCTTCCGATAACAAATCATCTGGGTCATAACCTATTTGAGTCGGCAAATCAAAAGCAACAGACAATCCTGTTTGACCCTGTTCAAGCAAAAATTTAAACCTACGATTAGTCTCTTCTGCTGTAGCATAACCGGCATATTGACGCATTGTCCATAACCGTTCCCGATACATGTCAGAATAAATACCACGAGTATATGGAAACTCACCAGGCATTCCTAAATTATCTTCATCAGATGATCCATTCTTAGATGATCTCGAATAAACCCGTTCAAGTGGTATTTTTGACGAAGTAGTAAACACATTTCGCCTTTCTAAGGAAACACCTAAATTATTCACGCTACCTGTTCTATTTTTTTTCATGTTCATCGTTGTGCTCAGGTGAAAGTACTAACATTACCTGATCCTGTTGTATAGCGTCTTCTGAACTAACTTGAACCCTAGACACAATACCATCACACGGAGACTTAAGTTCATTCTGCATTTTCATAGACTCTAATACTACAAGGATGTCACCTTCTGATATGACCTGACCCTCAGTTACGGGAACAGATACCACCATACCTGGCATTGGTGACTTCAAATAATAATCACCTTGAGTTACTGCCGTTGCACCTCCAAGACTCATTAATCTTTTTGATCTTTCATCGTCTATTTCAACCGAGTATAAATTTCCTTGATGTTGAACCTGCCAAACATTATCATGAACTTCTACATAACCTTCATAAGATTTTCCATTGATTAAAAGAGAATACAATGGTCCATTACCTATGGATTTAAAGTCTAATTCATACTCTTCTTTGTCAACAATAATATGATTTTCATCATTAATTTCGATGGCATATGTATTTTTGTTGACAGTAACCAAATATTTCATCTATTCATTCGTTCCCAACGACTAAACCATTTCCAATTACTTGCATCTCTTTTTCCCCGCTGCACAACATGAGTTGCTTGCTGACGATACTGATGAGCTGCTAAAACAGCAAAAACTGCAGCTATCTCATCATCTAAATTTGATCTGCCACCCATCTGAAAGTCATCATCCACAAAACTAGTGTTAAACTGTCCAGCCATAAACCTGTGAGAATTTAACAACTGTTGATGAAATGGAATTGTAGTTTTTACACCTACAATCCTATACTCTTCAAGCGCGCGTCTCATTCTTAACAGGGCTTCTCCTCTAGTCTTACCAGAACAAATAACTTTACTAATCATAGAATCATAATATGGAGAAATTGTGTAGCCTGGGTAAGCACCAGTATCAACTCGTACTCCGGGACCAGTGGGTACTATATGAGTATTGATAGTACCGATAGATGGAATAAAACCATTATAAGAATCTTCAGCATTAACACGACATTCAATAGCCCAACCTTTCATTTCTATTTCATCTTGTCTTCTACTCAATTTACGATTACGAGCTATACGTATTTGCTCCTTAACAATATCAACCCCGGTAACTATTTCAGTAACAGGATGTTCAACCTGAAGACGTGTATTCATTTCAAGAAAGTAATAATTGTGTTCATTATCCAATAAAAACTCAACAG
>DBHI01000102.1:0-663 GCA_002296125.1 Anaerolineales bacterium UBA832
CAAATTCCGTAATTAGTTATGTAATGATGAATGGACTTCAGAAAGGCGAAAACTATACCTGGTCTTTTAAATTTCAAAGAAAGCTTTCAAAGCTTTTAGATATTAATTTTATTTATTTAGGCAGAAAAAGCAATACGGTCAGAACTATTCATAATGGCTCAATTCAGCTTAAAGCTATATTTTAAAAAAAGGAAGATAAAATACCTTCCTTTTTTTTAAAACTTGTTATCTGACAATTATTCTTTCTGTTTTATAACCTACCGTAGAATTACCAAGTCTAATAAAATACATACCAGCTTCAACATTTGATAAATTTAAATTAGATATGTAGCTTAAATTATTAGCCTTTGATATATTTCTAGATTCTAAAATTCTACCTCTTATATCATAAATACTTAATGTGATTAGATCACTGTAGTTTGTTGTAAGTTTAACAGTAAAGTTTTCATTATCTGTGGAGTAAACAATCATGTTAGAACCATTAAATTCTAAGTCTCCAATGTTTAATGAAGTAACCACATTTACCATATAATCCTCAGTCTCTCCATAAGTGGTTTCCTCACATGAATCATCAGGAACACCTGCATTCCAGTTCGTCTTGACCCTCATTGTGTGCTCACCTAGTACAGCATCAGCAGGAAGCACAATTTGAGTAGTTTCAGT
>DBHI01000102.1:1050-1694 GCA_002296125.1 Anaerolineales bacterium UBA832
TCATCCATGGTATAAGAGTAATCATCATTAAAGTCAATCCAAATTCTAACATATTGATTACCATAACCAGTGGTCATTGTTACATCATGAGTACCACCTTGCTCAACATTTGTCATTTGATCAGTAAAGTTTCCATAACCCTCACAACCAGATGGGTTGTCAATATCTAATAGCTGGAATAATGTTAAACCATCACCAACCGAACAGTTCATTGATGGCGAACATGTTGAACTCACAACATCTACACTTGCAGCATCATTTGAAGAGTCAGCATCACCATCAATTGATGTGTAACAATAGAAGGAATATGTTCCTGGAGTTGCCAAATCTGCGGTTTGAGTGAATGTATACTGCATTGTTGAGTCGCCATCGAGTGGTCCAGCAACTGTTTCTGTGACTACAACGCCGTTTAATTCATAAGTTATTTCAAAATCTGTTAGAGTAGCTCCACCAAAGTTGGTAATTTCTACTGTTACCTGCTCAGCTGTGGTAAGACCAACTCCTGATGTAGGAGAAATCATAGCAGTAACTCCGGCATCATAAGGGTTTAGGTGTTGTATTTCAATTTCATATGAGTCATTCTCTGCATCTTCATCTCCGTCTAAGTTTACTGATGCCACTATTGTATAGTATGCTTCAACCGT
>DBHI01000102.1:2095-3020 GCA_002296125.1 Anaerolineales bacterium UBA832
TCAACAACTTCACTACCACCGTTTACTGTATAAGACACTTCAAAGTTACTCACGTCATTTTCTCCATAGTTGAAAATCTCAATCGTAACAGTCTCTGCATTTGACAATGTACCTGTTACAGGATTTGTGATATTAGTAACTCCAATATCAAATGCTGCAGCTGGAAGTATATTAATCATATAATCCTCAGTTTCACCATAAGTTGTTAATGCACATGCGTCGTCAGGAACACCTGCTTGCCAGTTTGTCTTAGCTCTCATTAAATGCTGGCCAAGTGTTGCATCTGCTGGAATCGTTACCTGTGTAGTTTCAGTATAAGATCCTGATGCAGCACCAGGAGCAATAACATAGTTGTCAAGGATTAATTCATCTAATGTGAAGTTGAAGTCATCATTATAATCAACCCATATTCTAACGTATTGATTACCATAACCGGTAGTCATAGTAACATCATAAGTTTCTCCTAATTCAACGTCAGTTGATTGATCGGTAAAGTCTCCATATCCCTCACATCCTGACTCATTATTAATATCTCCAAGCTGGAATAATTGGAACCCGTCAGCAAATGAACAATCCATTGAAGGAGCACAATTAATATTAGTAATGTCTGATGTAGAAGAATCATTAGATGTATCTGAATCACCATCAAGCGATGTGTATACAGTTATAGTGTATGTTCCAAATACAGAAACATCTACTGTTTGAGTAAATGTGTATTCCATAGAACTGTTTCCCTCTAGTGGGCCAGGGACTGTTTCAGTAACAGTTTCTCCGTTAAGCTCAAAAGTAACATCAAAGTCATATTGGGTAGCTCCACCATAATTTGTTATAGTAACAGTGACAGACTCAGCGTTGGATAACAACTCACCAGATGATGGAGAGGTAATCTCAGAAACACCTAAATCATTTGGATTTAAATGTGTAA
>DBHI01000082.1 GCA_002296125.1 Anaerolineales bacterium UBA832
CCCTGCCCCCGCTATTTATGTAACAATAGATTAATAATTATTAATAAAACTACTACAATTATTTCACTAATAAAATACATCCTTCATGATGAAATGATATAATTGAATCTACTGGCGAGGTAGCTCAGTCGGCAGAGCAACGGATTCATAAGCCGTGGGTCGTGGGTTCAAGTCCCACCCTCGCCACAAGCATATTTTACGAGAAACTCTTCATCTAAGTATAGAGTGGAGATATTCAGACGCACTCTAACACTGTAACGCACACCGTAAAAAGTTCCTTTTGTATCAACTCAAGATTGACATTCTATAACCATACTAGCAATTCGTATCAAGATAATACCCTCAATAAAATAAGATTCATATTTTTCCACTTGTATTGTAGTCATCTTCCACTATAATACCTCGTCTTGTAGTACGCCTTTTCATGCATACTTCCTATAGAAATGCCTGAAAATACAATAAATACTTCTAAGGATTTATTCTATATGACATTTAAGCAATTTTTATTAGATAAACGTATTTCAGCAGCAATTCAAGACTCTGGCTATATTACACCCACTCCAATACAATCTCGTTCGATCCCTAAAATACTCAAGGGGCACGACGTAATGGGTTTAGCACAAACTGGAACTGGCAAAACAGCAGCCTTCACAATTCCAATTCTGCAACAACTATTGACTAGTAATAAGCGGCACCTTTGCGCTTTAATTCTCGTTCCTACACGAGAATTAGCTGAGCAAATTCATTTAACAAACATCAAACTTGGAAAAGGAACTGATTTACGAAGCATAGCAATATATGGTGGAGTTAGCAAAAACAGACAAATCGCTAAATTACGCAAAGGAATCAACGTAGCAATAGCTTGCCCTGGAAGGTTACTAGATCTACACGGCGACGAACACATCGATTTATCACACATTAAGATATTGGTATTAGACGAAGCTGATCGCATGTGCGACATGGGCTTTATGCCCGATATACGTCGGATAATAAAATTATTACCTAACCAACGACAAACCCTATTTTTTGCCGCAACTATGCCAGATGATATCAAGCATTTAGCCAACAAGATACTGAAAGAGCCTGTCAGAATACAAATTGGTAAAATTTCCCCAACTAAATCAGTAGCACAAGTACTATATCCAGTCCCCCAAGGCCTAAAAAAATCCCTTCTCTTTGCAATCCTTAAACAAACTTCCACAGGTCGTGCACTAATCTTTACTCGCACTAAATATAAAGCCCGTAATCTGGCGCGTGACTTGACAAAGCGTGGCTACCGTGCAGTAGCGCTTCAAGGAGATATGTCTCAAAACAAGCGCCAGAGAGCAATAGACGGTTTCCGTCGCACCAAATATGATATCCTCGTAGCTACAGATGTAGCCTCACGCGGCATTGACGTAGTCGACATATCTCACGTAATAAATTACGACATCCCTGATTCTAGTGAGACATATACTCATAGGATTGGACGTACTGGTAGGGCAAGTAAAACAGGCGAAGCCTTTACATTTGCATCTCTAGAAGACACTAGACTTCTCCGAGAGATTGAAAAAGACTTAGGATCGCCAATTAAACGCAAAACCTTACAAGACTTTAATTATGGCAATTTTATACCAGAAAATCAATTTCAGACTAAATATTCAAAACAAAAGCGTTCAGCACGACCACGTAGACACCGACAAAAAAGAAAACTTCGCAATAAAGCCAAAAAAGTACATAATAAACAATAACGAATAAAATATCTCCATTCATTTGGATCATCTCAATCATAATCTGATCGGTAAATTAACAACAATTTTCTCAAATTACAAGACCGTAGATGCAAACAGAAGGCATAGTTTAACTTGCTTTCTCATAAATATTTTTGTATATTACTACCAATGCAGAAAATATAAACTAGACTAGTGATTATCAAATCATTATGTAAAAACAATTAGGATAAAATAATTATTAAGCTTTTATGAAAGCCATACTCACAAACAAAAAGGTAAATCCTAAAACATAAAATGATTCGAGACATTCATGATCCAAATAAAAATATACATAAAAAGCAAATTATATAAACTAGTTGGTTCAACTTCGTATCGATGGACAAACACTATCGCCACCTTGATGTTAGTGCCTATTCTAATATTCACATTGTTTATATTTTTTATAGAAAAGACAAATGAAAACATATTCTTTCTATCTCTATGGACAATACTATTCTATTTGATAATATTTGCCCTGCTAATAATTTATATAGAAACTATTGATAAAAGAAAAGACCGTAGTCCATTTTATTTTATAAAAAATCTACATACTACTGGAGGTACTGATCCTCTAAGTAATCAGTTAGTTGGAGCAGAAATTGGAGTCGCTTATGGTGTAAATGCATCAAATATTTTACAAATTCTAAACATGCAAAAACTAATACTAATTGACCCGTGGGAAAGAGCAATAGACATTACAACTAATGACAATAAAGAGAAATACCTATTTCATAAACATAGACATGAAATTACTCTTAAAAAATTCTCTAACAACTCTAAGGTTGAAATTATAAATGATTTTTCAGTAGAAGCTGCAAAAATATTTGACAATCACTACTTCGACTTCGTATACATTGATGGCGACCACAGCTATGAAGCAGTCTCAAATGATCTTAATGCTTACTATCCCAAACTAAAACAATTTGGTGTATTATGCGGAGATGACTATGGTCACCCTAGCGGCTTAGGAGTCATACAAGCAGTTCAGGAATTTGCTAGAGAAAAAGGTTTGCTGGTTAATTATAGAGAAGACAATCAATTTTGGATGGTAAAGACCACCTTATAAATATAACCTTGTAACTCTAGATGCAATACTCTACCTATATATTATCAAATACTGTACAACTATCAACTGAGAGAAGACAATGTATGCAGTAAGAATTCATGATTATGGTGGTAGAGAAGTTCTAACTTATGAAAAGATTGAAAGGCCCAGGGTCGCAAATAACGAATTGCTAGTTAAGACACAATCAATAGGCGTTAATTTTATAGATGTATATCACAGAACTGGCAGTTATGCAGGCGAATTACCTTTTGTACCGGGAATGGAAGCGTCCGGCATTATTGAGCAAGTCGGTTCTGATGTTGAGCAGTTTAGTATTGGTGACCAAGTGGCTTTTGCAATGTGTAGTAGCTCATACGCACAATATGTAGCAGTACCAAGCTGGAAAGCTGTAGTATTACCAAGGCACATAACCCACCAAATAGGCGCTGCATCCATCTTGCAAGGAATGACTGCACATTATTTAGCAACAAGTACGTACATCTTAAGTAGTAATGATACAGCCTTGATACATGCCGCAGCCGGGGGTGTGGGACTACTGCTAGTCCAAATGGCTAAAAAACTTGAAGCCAAAGTGATAGGAACAGTTTCTACAAAAGCAAAAGCGGAAAAAATAATCAGTTTAGGTGCGGATGAAGTCATTATTTATAGCGAACAAGATTTTGAAACTGAGATAATGAAACTGACAAACAATTTTGGAGTAGATGTAGTTTATGATTCTGTTGGTAAAACTACATTCGAGAAAAGTCTAAATTGTCTGAGGCCCCGTGGACATATGGTTTTGTTTGGTCAATCCAGCGGAAAAGTTCCTCCTGTAGATCCGCAAACATTGAATGACAAAGGATCTTTATTTTTAACTAGACCAACATTAGGCCATTACGCACAAACTCGAAGCGAAATACTTGCAAGAGCTAAGGATATATTTACATGGATAGAACAAAGCGAACTAGAAGTTAACATTGATAAAGTATTTCCACTTGAGAAAGTGTCAGACGCACACGAGTATCTTGAAAGTCGTGCGTCAAGCGGAAAGATACTATTGTCAGATGCAGCCTAGTCCTTAGAATCAAGTTTTTCAAGAGGCACTGATATTAACACAGGAATAGCTTCATCTAGAGTAAGATCTGAATCCACCACAACTCTCACAGTAGTATCAATAGGAATTTCAATATCAACAGGAAGATTAAGATCAACTTCTATCTCTGCTGAAATTGGCACATCAACAATGGTATCGAGTGGCACTTTAGTATCTATATTGGCGCTTGCGTCTAAACTACCAATAACAGGCACCTCAATAGGGAAATCAATCATTGCATTAAATGGTATATTAGCTTCTATTGGTATCCTTACAGTAGTATTAATAGGAACTACAATAGATAACGGGAAACTAGTCTCAATTGGCACGCCTACTTTTATTGGCACCTCAAATTCTTCCTGGATAGGAATAATTGCATTAGCATTTAACTCAGGTTGCACTTGAATCACACGAAGTCCATCCCCTTTATCAATAATTTCTACACCAGACAATTCGCTAACTTCTGTAGATAAATACTCTCCGGCCATATATTTGATCGTGTCAATATTTATATAAGCATAAATAATACATAAAATTAACGCCAAATTAAAAACTACTACCAAGGAAGTAAAAAAAATGAATATTCGATATCTGATTGACATTGTGACACCTATAAATACTATATTACTATCTACTATCTAAGTCCAAAGATGCAGAATTTACACAATAACGAACTCCTGTTGGCTGAGGCCCATCTGGGAACATGTGGCCCAAATGAGCATCACACTTTGCGCACATAATTTCAGTTCTAGTCATACCAAGAGTATTATCTTCTCTAGTCTTAATGCAATCATCAGACGCAGGCTTGTAAAATGCCGGCCAGCCACTACCAGAATCAAACTTTGTTTCAGAGTCAAATAATTTGATTCCACAGCAAACACACCTATATACTCCATCTTCATAACAATAATTATATTCCCCACTAAAAGGTTTTTCTGTCTCGCAATTCTGGGTAACACGATACTGAATGTCGCTCAAGCGCTGTCTTAAATTAGTCTTTTTCCTAGGTTGATTCATATACTCAATTTTCACTCCTTATTGTAATTTTTCCAAACCAATTAACTGAACCAGAACTATAAAGTCCCAAACTGTAGATAACTATCAAGCTATCGTTTTTCATTATGCCGAATAAGATATGGTGATGCACGGTCCACATTATCAATAATTGCCATACTGTCTTCCACTGACTCATTTTCACTATCTGATACAACACATTCACTTACATGTGTCTTATGAATATTTAGTAGCGAAAACAAAAGGATCCTAAAGCGTCTCCAGTAAGCCCCTTTTCCTTTTACAATAAAACTTGTTGCAAATTTCTTCATCAACTACCCTTAATTTTATCTTCTAGCTCTAAGTATGTTGGCTCGGACATATGGCTTCCATCAGGAAATACGATAGTTGGCACAATCCTTAAGCCGTCATTAATTTGTAAAACACATTCAACAAACTCAGTCTCCTCATCAATATTAATCCATTTATATTGGACCTTATTATCCTCAAAAAATCTCTTTGCAACCCTGCAGTCAGCACACCAGGTTGTACCGTACATAATTATTTCACTCATCACTCACCTTGCCATCAGATATGTTTCTTGCTTTGATATTAGACATAATTATACACAAGTCTATTAGTAAATTGCATTTTATGCCATAAAATCAACAACGGATGTGTTCAAAATGATTTAGTGGTATTATAGCGATATTATTGTACGCATATACAAAAACAATTTTATAATCATCAATTTACAATACGTATTATGTTCAGAGAAACAATGCAAAACACTATACTACTAGCTACAATATCAATG
>DBHI01000127.1 GCA_002296125.1 Anaerolineales bacterium UBA832
TATAATGTTATGGAAGGTGAAACTTTAACTGCATCAATGATTGGATTTAAATCACAAACTCTCGTTGCTTCAGGAACAATGAATTTTCAATTAAATAAAACTGCTCTTCAACTATCTGCTGTAACAGTAGCGGGTAATTTTGCCATTGAAAGAGAAACTCCTGTCGCTTTTACAACTATTAGCGAAGAACATATAAAAAACAATTTTACAGTTCAGGACGTTCCTCATCTTTTTGCTAACACCCCTGGCGTATACGTTACTAGTGATGGCGGTAGCGGTATGGGAGATTCTAAGGTTACAATTAGAGGTTTTGATGAACAACGTATTGCAGTTATGATAAACAATGTTCCAGTAAATGATCCAGAGTCTAAAAAAGTGTATTGGTCAAACTGGGGATCACTTCCTGCCGCATCCCAATCAATACAAGTACAAAGAGGTGTAGGATCATCAATGTATGGTTCCGGTGCTTTAGGTGGCTCAATCAATGTAGTTACAAAAGACGCACCAGCACAAGAAAGTACAGAATTAGCTCTTACTTATGGTCAATACGGAATTAAAAAATATGGATTTAACTACAATTCTGGATTAATCGATAAAAATCGAGCATATATTTTCAGACTAAACTACCTCACAGGAAATGGATGGAGACAGGATACTTTCTACGAAGGCTTACAATACTATTTTTCAAGTATGCTCTATAGAGGTAGCAATACATTTAAAGTAATTTTACATGGCGCTCCGCAATATCATGCCTATTCATATTATGGATTTGGTGGTGGTGACTTTGCGGCCTATGGATATGACTGGAACGGACACCCTCATGTTGATGAAAATGAACTTCCTGCAGAAGAAAGCGCACGAGCAACAAATCTATCAGATGTCTTGTTTAATCGTACTCCAATTGGAGCAGCTAGAGGTGGTCAATTAGGTGGTTGGATCGTAGGTAATGGTCGTGCAAGCCTTGATAATAATGTTTATCATAAACCACAACTCGAACTTCATCACAACCTATCTTTAAACGATAATATGAGTCTTACAAATACTGTCTTTGCTTCAAAAGGATATGGGTATGGTGAAAATTTAAATGGATATTATCTTGTTGATCGTGATGATGATGGGCTTATGTCATACGACGGGATTGCAAATGCAAGTGCGGAGATAGGCATATGGCAATATCGTAGTTATAGTGATCACTTCCAGGCTGGAGCTTTATCAAACTTTGATATGAGAGTAATGGGTGATAGCAAAGTAACTGTGGGTGCAGAATTCAGATACTGGATAGCTCGCCATGCTGGTGAAGTCCTAAATACTTTTAATAATAGCGATGGCCTAATTTCTTACTACATAGGAAATAGTGCACATAAATTTGGCGAAGGGGACTTATACTATGATTATACAACCACAAAACCACAATTTACAGGCTTTGCTAGTGGTAACTGGAAAGTTCCAAACCTACCGTTTATTGGAGACGGCCTTAATATCATGACTGATATTCAATTTTCAAGTCTGAGCTACAAGGTTGTTGAAGATGTCCCAAGTAGTAATAACTGGGGATCAGATGTAAATCCTAATCACGCATCACAAGGTTCAAAAACATGGACGGGAACGGCTTTTTGGAATCCTGATTCAAACGATACCTATGATCATGATAGCAATGCAGATACTCCAGAAATATTAACTCCTGAAGTTCCAGTAGAATATACTCTATGGGAATATGAAAAAAGCTACACCTATATTTCTCCAAAATTAGGTGCTAACTATAACGTGAATGATAACCTAAACGTCTTTGTCAACTGGAGCCAAGCTGTAAATGAACCAAGAGTGAAATATTTCTTTGGTTACGGTGCGCCAAATGATGCTTTAGAGTTAGAAAAAACAAGTGATCTAGAATTTGGTTTTGGATATCAGAATGATTTATTCAATCTAAAGTATAATTGGTATAATATAGGATTTACAGGTAAAGCACTTCGCATTACTGATCCTACAAAAGCCAATACTCCAGGCTATGATTACAAAGGTAGACGCTATATTCCTATTGGAGATGCTAACTATGCAGGAAATGAGTTTGCTTTAAACCTCGATTTAACTGACAACCTAATTCTTGGTCTAAATTTAAGTTCAAATAAAAACTTATGGGGTGAACCAGCAGATTCAAAAGGAGCTCAGTTCCTTTACAGCAATGCGGATGTAGAAGCAGGTATAGATTATCTTGATTCAGATGCTGATGGTAGATGGGATTCTGGAGAAAGAGCTCTACATAAAAACTTTGTAGATAAATTTGGAAACAGAGCAGAAGTTGGAATGCCACAACTTATTTATGGTGGTACAGTTAACTGGACCTCAGGTCCATTAACATTCTTTCTTGCATCAAGACATTATGAAAAGAACTATATTCTAGAGAATAATGGTGCTTCAACAGTAGACGCTGGAGATGATGGATCTTGGGGAACGGCTGATGATGTAGAAAGCGAATATCTTCCAAGTGCGACCGTTTATGATGCTATGCTTAGACTACAAATGGATGAGATATTTAATGGAAGCTATTTATCATTACACATAAATAATATCCTTAATGAAAGATACTGGCAAACTGGTGATGGTTATGGTTTTAAACCAGGTGCAGCACAGACTATTATACTTAATCTTGGTGTATCATTATAATTCTAACTGATTGGAGAAA